>CBFGQI010000031.1:0-44096 GCA_965650885.1 uncultured Oxalobacteraceae bacterium | reverse complement strand
AGCGGTAGTTCAGTTGGTTAGAATACCGGCCTGTCACGCCGGGGGTCGCGGGTTCGAGCCCCGTCCGCTCCGCCAGAATCCCGAGAAAGCCCCACCAGTCCAAAAGACGGTGGGGCTTTTTCATTTGCAACATGATCAACTGCCCTGTAAAATCGCGCGAGCAGTTTTCGAGCCTCCTCTATACGGAAAAAATAGCCGACATGTTTGATTTTGTACGCACGCATCAAAAACTGATGCAGATTATCCTGGCGCTCCTGATTGTGCCGTCGTTTGTGCTGGTCGGTGTCAGCGGCGTCACGCTGTTCGGCGAAGACGCGAATACGATCGCCAAAGTGGCCGGCTATCCGCTGACCCAGCAGGAATGGGAAAACGCCCAGCGCAACCAGCTGGACCGCATGCGCCAGCAAATGGGCCAGCAGTTCGACCAGAAACTGTTCGACACCCCTGAATTCAAGCAGAACGTGCTGGACCAGCTGATTGCCCAGCGCGCCGTCAACGCGGAAATCCGTGCTTTGCACATGACGGTGAGCGAAGACAGCATCTCGAATACCATCGCAACCCAATTGCCGCTGTTCAAAGCCGACGGGAAATACGACAGTGAACAGTATGCCCAGCTGCTCGCGGCGCAAGGCATGTCCGTGAACATGCACCGTGACCAGGTCCGGAACGAGATGGTGGTGGGCCAGGTTGCTGCGGGCATCGAGGGCAGCGGTTTTGCCCCGCGCACGGTGGCCAAGGCCATTTCCGACTTCGGTTCGCAGGAACGCGAAGTACAGGAACTGGCGCTGCCGCTTTCCCAGTTCCTGCCGGACGTGAAGGTCACCGACGAGATGGTCAAAGCCTTCTACGACAAGAACGCCAAGCTGTTCGAGATCCCTGAATCGGCCAAGATCGAATACATGGTGCTGAATGCGGACGCGGTGGCATCGCAAGTGGCTGTCAGCGACGAGGAAGTCGCCGCCTACTACAAAGCCAACGAGAAGCGCTTCGGCAGCGAGGAAGCGCGCCGTGCATCGCACATCCTGATCAAGGCCGAAGGCGATAAAGCCGCGGCCAAAGCAAAGGCCGAAGCAGTGCTGGCCGAAGTGCGCAAGAACCCGGGCGACTTCGCCAAGATCGCCAAGGCCAAGTCGGATGACCCTGGCTCGGCGGAGCAGGGTGGCGACCTTGACGTGCTGGTGAAGGGCACCTTCGTCAAGCCGGTGGAAGACGCGATCCTGAAGCTGAAGCAAGGCGAGATCAGTGGCCTGGTCGAATCCGAATTCGGTTACCACATCATCACCGTCACCGACCTGAAACCGGCCCAAGTGAAGCCGCTCGAAGAAGTGAAGGCCGACGTGGCCGCCGAACTGAAGAAGCAGAAAGCCGGCAAGTTGTACTCCGAACTGTCGGAACAGTTCACCGACATCGTGTACTCGCAGTACGACAGCCTGAAGCCGGCTGCCGACAAGCTGAAGCTGAAGGTCGAAACCATCGATGGCGTCAGCCGTCAGCCCAACCCTGTGCTGGGCGCGGCGCCGTTCAACAACGCGAAGTTCCTGGAAAAGCTGTTCTCGGATGAAGTGTTGAAGAACAAGCGCAATACGGAAGCGGTCGAAGTGGCACCGCAAACCCTGGTCGCCGGCCGCATCGTGGAATTCAAGCCGGCCGCCAAGAAGCCACTGGCTGAAGTGGAAGCCGCCATCAAGCAGCGCGTGGCGATGGAAGAAGCCATGAAAGCGGCCAAGAAGGCCGGCGAGGACAAGCTGGCTGCCGCCAGGAAGACTGGCGACGCCGCAGGTTTCGGCGAGACCAAGACCATTTCCCGCGCCAAGCCCGAAGGCATCAACCCGACCGCTTTCGCTGCCGTGATGAAAGCTGATGCGGCCAAACTGCCTGCTTACGTTGGTGTGGAAGTTCCAGGTGCGGGCTACGCCGTGTACCGGATTGCCAAGGTCGGCCAGCCTGCCGAGCAGGACAAGGCGCGCCGCGAGCAGGAGGCCCAGCGCATCGGCCAGGTGGTCGCAACGCAGGAAATGGCGGGTTACATCGAGGCGATCAAGCAGAAAGCCAAGGTCAAGATCCTGCGTCCGGTCGCGACCATCAAGACGCAGACCGAATAAAGGCTTTCAGCCCCAAAGGAGCCGGGTTCCGCTCAAGCGGATCCCGGCTTTTTTTATACGCCGTGCAGCTGGCGCGCAGCGGCGACAAACGCTTCGGGAGAAATATCGGGCAGCGCCAGCTCGATAGCCTTGTCGTACTGGACGAAATTGCGGTGGATGGACTTGAGGTAGGCCGGGTCGTAATGGTCGACCAGCAGTTCATCGACCAGCGCCGGCATCTCGCCCGCGGTCGCCATGGCTTGCCAACGTTCGATGCGCTCGCGGCCATGCAGCTGCGTGAGGAATTCCAGCTGCGCGTTCAGGGCCGGGGCATTGCAGGCAAAGTGCTGGTAATCCTCGATCAGCAGCTTGACGCGGTTTTCGCGCGACACCTGCATGGCAATGCAGGGCGAAGCGCGCATGCGCTCCATCAACGCGCCCGGCACGCGCAGGCTGCCCACCTTGCGGCTCTCCGATTCGACGAACACGGGAAGCGCGGGATCGAAGCGGCGCAAGCGGTCCCAGATCGAGGTCTCGAAAGCTTTTTGCGAAGGCTGCGGCTGGCAGGGGATGTTGCCCAGGACTGAGCCGCGGTGGGCTGCCAGTTGTTCCAGGTCCAGCACTTGCGCGCCGATCGCTTCCAGTGTGTCGAGCAGGCGCGTCTTGCCGCTGCCCGTGGTGCCGCAAATGACGCGGAAATCGAGCTCCGGGGTCTTTTCCAGCTGTGTGTTGATGGCGGCGCGGAAGGCCTTGTAGCCGCCATCGAGCTGCACGACCGGCCAGCCGATCTTGGCCAGCACGGTCGCCATCGAACCGCTGCGGTTGCCGCCGCGCCAGCAATAGACCAGCGGCTTCCAGTCGCGCGGCTTGTCCAGCCACAGCGTCTCGAGGTGGTAGCCGATATTCCTGGATACCATGGCCGCACCAAGCTTTTTCGCTTCGAAGGAACCGACCTGTTTGTACATGGTGCCGACGGCAATGCGCTGCTCATCGTCCAGGACGGGGCAGTTGATGGCGTTCGGCAGATGGTCGAGGGCATACTCCGACGGGCTGCGCGCGTCGATGATGGTGTCGAATTCGTCCAGACGTGCCAGGACGTCCTCGATGGGAAGGATTGCTGGATACTTCATTTGATCTTCAAGATAGGCTGGAGGTGGGGCCAGATATTGCCCAGGATGATCGGGTGGGCTTCCGCCAGCGGATGCAGGCGGTCCGGCTGGAACAGTTCAGGCTTTTGTGCGATGCCGTCGAGCATGAAGGGCGCCAGCGGCACTTTCACTTCCTTGCTCAAGGTGCCGTACATGGCAAAGAATTTGTCGGCGTAATCGCGCCCATAATTGGGCGGCATGCGCATGCCGACCAGCAGCACCTGGGCGCCCGACTTGCGCGAGGCATCGACCATGGCGCGCAGGTTGGCTTCGGCGGCCGCGACCGGCAGGCCGCGCAAGCCGTCGTTGGCGCCCAGCTCGATGATCACCACATGGGGTTTGTACTTGCTGAGCAGCGCCGGCAGGCGGGTGCGGCCGCCGCTGGTGGTCTCGCCGCTGACGCTGGCGTTGACGATGCTGGCATCGAGCTTTTGCTGCTTGAGGCGCTGTTCGAGCAGCGCGACCCAGCCGGCGCCGCGCGTGATGCCATATTCGGCCGACAGGCTATCGCCCACCACCAGCACGGTTTTTGATGCAGAATAGGCGCTTGCAGTCGCGCTGAGCGACAGGATGAGCACCGCGAAACAGCGGACAACAATTTTGAACATGACCATGCGTGATCTTCCTAAAACGTCGAGCCAGTTGGCACAGGCGGCCATCACCGTTGCGGGCCTGGGCAAGCGGGTGGCCGACGCCAGCGGCGAGCTGACCATCCTGCATGGGGTGGATTTTACCGTGCAAAAGGCTGAAACGCTTGCCATTGTTGGGGCGTCCGGCTCAGGCAAATCGACCTTGCTTGGCTTGCTGGCCGGGCTCGATACGCCGACCGAAGGCAAGGTGGTGCTCGATGGCGTCGACATCTTCGCCCTGGATGAGGATGGCCGGGCCGCGCTGCGCAAGGAGAAGCTGGGCTTTGTCTTCCAGTCCTTCCAGTTGCTGCCGCATCTGACGGCAGTGGAGAACGTGATGCTGCCGCTGGAATTGGCGGGCGACGGCGCGGCGCGCGAGAAGGCGCAAGCCATGCTGGGCCGCGTTGGCCTGTCCAGCCGCCTGAAACATTATCCAAAGTTCCTGTCCGGCGGCGAGCAGCAGCGTGTGGCGCTGGCGCGGGCTTTCGTCACCCACCCGCCCTTGCTGTTGGCCGATGAGCCGACCGGCAGCCTGGATGCGGCCACCGGCGAGTCGGTCATCCGGCTGATGTTCGAATTGAACCGCGAGCATGGCTCGACCCTGGTGCTGGTGACCCACGATAGCGAAATCGCCGCGCGCTGCGCACGGGTCATCACGATTGCGGCGGGCAGGATCGTCTAACAGCCGTGGTGGAGCGCAAGACGGTTGGCCGCCGTACGGATGGCAGGAATCAGTTCGCTGGCGGTAATGCCGATTGGCCCGCATCCTTCGGCCACCAGCACGTCGGCGGCCATGCCGTGCAGCCAGACGGCGGCCAGGGCGGCCTCCCATTCGGGCCAGCCCTGGGCAAGCAGGCTGCCGCACAAGCCGGCCAGCACGTCGCCCGTGCCTGCCGTGGCCAGCGCCGGGTTGCCGGTGGTGTTGACGACGATCGCCTGGTCGCGCGACGCGATCACGGTTCCGGAACCTTTCAGCACGACGGTGGCGGCTAGCCGAGCGGCCAGGGCGCGCGCCGCGGCCGGCCGGTCCGATTGCACTTGTGGTGCCGAAATGCCAAGCAGGCGCCCCGCTTCGAGCGGGTGGGGCGTGAGGATGCAGGGCGCCTTGCGCTGCGCCAGCTGGGCGCGCAGGGTGTCGGCGCCGGCCAGCAGGTTCAGGGCGTCGGCGTCAAGGACGGCCGGGCTTTGGCTGTGCAGCGCGCCGGCCAGCATTTCCGCGCTGGTGGACGATGTCCCCATGCCCGGACCGACCACCAGTACCGCGCTGTCGAAATCGAAAGCCTGCGCGCTACGGCACATCAGCTCCGGCTGCGCGGCATCGAAGGCGGGCGGTTCGCCGACGAAGCAGGCATAGACCCGCCCCGCGCCCGCGGACAACGCCGTGCGCGCGGCCAGTATCGGGGCGCCGGCCATCCCCCGTGCGCCGCCCAGCACCGCCACGCTGCCATGGCTGCCCTTGTGCGCACTATGCCTGCGCCGCCGTGCACAATGGGCAAACAGCGCCACATCGTTCAACTGCGCCAGCGCGGCAGGGAACAACGCACTGTCGATCTCGAGGCTGTTGACGATGACGACGCCGGCGTGGTCGCGTCCCTCGGCGGTGTGCAGGCCGGGCTTGTCGCCGATGAAAGTGACGGTGTGGCTCGCCCGCACCGCAGTGCCGGCCTCGCCCCCGACGATGGCGCCGGTGTCCGCATCCAGGCCGCTGGGTACGTCGAGCGCAATGACCGGGCAGGACAGTGCGTTGACGGCGGCGACCAGCGCCGCGAGGCTGCCCGTGATGGGGCGCGCCAGCCCGATGCCGAACAGGCCGTCGACCACCAGCGCCCAATCGGCATTTGCCAGTGCGGCGCAGGCCTGCGCCTCCGGGGTGCCTGCCGCATCCAGGTTCGCGAAGCGGGCAGGGGAGTTGCGCGCCCGCGCCAGGGCCGCGACGCGTTCAGCGGCGGGCGTGGCGGACGGCGGCCAATGCACGATGGTCACTTGCGCACCCGCGTGCCCCAGATGGGCTGCCGTTTCCAGCGCGTCGCCGCCATTGTTTCCGGGGCCCGCCAGCACCAGCACCCGGGCCCGGTCGATCGTGAAAGGCAGCAGGTCCAGCGCCTCGTTGGCGCCGGCCTGGCCGGCGCGCTGCATGAGTGCTCCCGCCGGCAAGCGCAATGCCGCAGCGTGCTCGATCGCACGAATTTCGGCGACGGTAAAGAGGGGCGTCATGCAGGCCATTCTAGCACTACAATAGCGGCTTCACGACTTGAGCGAGGCAGTGCAATGGATTGGCAATTCTGGATCGACCGTGGCGGCACCTTCACCGATATCGTGGCGCGCCGGCCCGACGGCAGCCTGACGACCCACAAGCTATTGTCCGAAAGCCCCGAACACTACCGCGATGCGGCCATCGCCGGCATCCGCCACCTGCTGGGCGTGGCGGCCGGCGCACCGATTCCGGGCGGCCAGGTGGAGGCGGTCAAGATGGGCACCACCGTCGCCACCAACGCCCTGCTCGAACGCAAGGGCGAACCCACCGTGCTGGCCATTACGCGCGGGTTCCGCGATGCACTGCGGATCGCCTACCAGAACCGTCCGCGGTTGTTCGACCGCCATATCGTGCTGCCGGAACTGCTGTACCGGCATGTGGTGGAGATCGATGAACGCATCGGCGCGCACGGCGACGTGGTGCGGCCGCTCGACCTGGAGGCGGCCCGCGCCGGCCTGCAGGCCCACTACGACCAGGGCTTGCGCTCGCTCGCCATCGTCCTGATGCACGGTTACCGCTATAGCGCGCACGAAAGCAGCCTGGCCCAGCTCGCGCGCGCGATCGGCTATACCCAGGTGTCGGTCTCGCACCAGGTCAGTCCGATGATGAAGCTGGTCGCCCGCGGCGACACCACCGTGGTCGATGCCTACCTGTCGCCGATCCTGCGGCGCTACGTCGAGCAGGTGGCCGCCGAGCTGCCAGGGGTGAACCTGCAATTCATGCAGTCCAACGGCGGCCTGACCGATGCCCGCACCTTCCAGGGCAAGGATTCGATCCTCAGCGGTCCGGCCGGCGGCATTGTCGGCATGGTGCGCGCCAGCCGCGCGGCCGGCTTCGAAAGAATCATCGGCTTCGACATGGGCGGCACGTCGACCGACGTATCGCATTTTTCCGGCGAATTCGAGCGCGTGTTCGAAACCCAGGTCGCCGGCGTGCGCATGCGCGCGCCGATGATGAGCATCCATACCGTGGCCGCCGGTGGCGGTTCCATCCTGCATTTCGACGGCAGCCGCTTCCGCGTCGGCCCGGACAGTGCCGGCGCCGATCCCGGCCCCGCCAGCTACCGTCGCGGCGGACCGCTGGCGGTCACCGACTGCAACGTCATGCTGGGCAAGATCCAGCCCGACTACTTCCCGAAACTGTTCGGCAGCGACGGCGCCCAGCCACTCGACGCCGCCACCGTGCGCGCGCAGTTCGCCGCCATGGCGGCCGCGATCGAGGCGGCCACGGGCGCGCCATCGTCCCCCGAGCAGGTCGCCGAAGGCTTCATCGAGATCGCAGTGGGCAATATGGCCAACGCGATCAAGCAGATTTCCGTGCAGCGCGGCCACGACGTGACCGAATATGCCTTGACCAGCTTCGGCGGCGCCGGCGGCCAGCACGCCTGCCTGGTTGCCGATGCGCTGGGCATGAAGACGGTCTTCATCCACTCGCTGGCAGGCGTGTTGTCCGCTTACGGCATGGGCTTGGCCGACCAGACGGCGATGCGCGAGAGCGCCGTCGAAACCCGGCTGGCGGACGATGCGCTGCCGCTGCTCGAGTCGCGCCTGGATGCGCTGGCCGGCGATGCGGTGGCCGACCTGCACGGGCAGGGCGTGGCCGACGCGCGCATCGGCGTCGTGCGCCGCGTCCACCTGCGCTACGAAGGCACCGATTCGGCCCTGATCGTGCTGTTCGACACCATCGACAGCATGAAGTCGCAATTCGAGGCCGCTTACCGCAAGCGCTTCTCCTTCCTGATGCCGGCCAAGGCGCTGGTCGTCGAAGCGGTGTCGGTGGAAGCGATCGGCAAGTCCGACGCCCCGGCCGAGGCGGCGCCAAAGCAGGCGCCGCGCCATGCGCCGCTGGCGCCAACGCAAACGGTGCGCATGTACAGCGCCGGCCAGTGGCACGACACCGGACTGTTCCGGCGCGACACGACCCGCATCGGCGATATCATCAAGGGCCCGGCCATCATTGCCGAAGCCAACGCCACCACCATTGTGGAGCCGGGCTGGCAAGCCGAAGTCACGCCGCAGGACCACCTGGTGCTGACGCGGGTGGAAGCCCTGCCGGTGCGGCGCGCGATCGGCACCACGGCGGATCCGGTGATGCTGGAGATCTTCAACAATCTGTTCATGTCGATTGCCGAGCAGATGGGGCTGCGCCTGCAAAATACCGCCTACTCGGTCAATATCAAGGAGCGCCTGGACTTCAGCTGCGCCATCTTCGATGCCGATGGCAACCTGATCGCCAACGCCCCGCACATGCCGGTGCATCTGGGCTCGATGGGCGAGAGCATCAAGACGGTGATGCGCGAGAATGCCGGCAGGATGCATCCCGGCGACGTCTACATGCTCAACGACCCCTACAACGGCGGCACCCATCTGCCCGACGTGACGGTGATTACGCCGGTATTCGATGAAGCGGGGCGCGACATCCTGTTCTACGTGGGTTCGCGCGGGCACCACGCCGATATCGGCGGCAGCACGCCCGGCTCGATGCCGCCCGATTCGCGCACCATCGAGGAAGAGGGCGTCCTGATCAACAATTTCAAGCTGGTCGACGGCGCTGCGGGCGGCCAGTTGCGCGACGCCGAAGCACGGGCCCTGTTGGCCGGTGCGCGTTATCCCGCGCGCAATCCGGACCAGAACATGGCCGATTTGCGGGCCCAGGTCGCGGCCAACCAGAAAGGCGTCGAGGAATTGCGCAAGATGGTCGCGCACTTCGGCCTCGATGTGGTGCGCGCCTACATGGGGCACGTGCAGGACAATGCCGAGGAAGCCGTGCGCCGCGTGATCAGCGCGCTGCGCAACGGCAGCTTCGAGTTGAAACTCGATAACGGGGCGGTGATCAATGTCGCAGTACGCGTCAACGCCGCCGAACGCAGCGCGGAGATCGACTTCAGCGGCACCTCGGCCCAGCTGGACAACAATTTCAACGCGCCCTCGGCCGTATGCATGGCCGCCGTGCTGTACGTATTCCGCACCCTGGTGGACGATGACATCCCGCTCAACGCCGGTTGCCTGAAGCCTTTGCAGGTGATCATTCCGCCGGGCTCGATGCTGAACCCGCACTATCCGGCTTCCGTGGTGTCGGGCAACGTCGAAACGTCGACTTGCATCACCAATGCGCTGTACGGCGCGCTGGGTGTACAGGGCGCGTCGCAGGGCACGATGAATAATTTCACCTTCGGCAATGCGCGATACCAGTACTACGAAACCATCAGCGGCGGTTCCGGCGCGGGCGAGGGTTTCCACGGCACCGACGTGGTGCAGACCAATATGACCAACTCACGCCTGACCGACCCGGAAATCCTGGAATTCCGCTTCCCCGTGCGGCTTGAAAGCTACGAGATCCGCCAGGGTTCCGGCGGTGCCGGCCGCTGGCACGGCGGCAATGGCGGCGTGCGCAAGGTCCGCTTCCTGGAGCCGATGACGGCTGCCATCCTGTCGAATAACCGCATCCATGCGCCATTCGGCATGGCCGGCGGCGCGCCGGGTGCGCTGGGCCGCAACACGGTGTTGCGTGCCGACGGCAGCAGCGAACAGCTTGGCCATATCGGCAAGACCGATATGCGGCCGGGCGATGTGTTCGTGGTGGAAACGCCGGGCGGCGGCGGCTTCGGACCGGCGGCGTAAGCTAGGCGGTGGTGGAAATACCGTACTTGCGCTGGGTGCCCGTGTATTGCATCAGCAGGGCTTCCAGTTCCGGGCTGCCGGCATCCAGGCGGCGGATGCGGTCCACCAGGGCCGCCGCCTGGTCGCCCAGCGGCGCTTCCCAGCCAAATTCGTCCATTTGCCTGAGGATGGCCTGTACCGCCGCGTACAGCACCTTGAGGTTGCCGGGCGTGCGGCGCAAGGCCTGGTTCAGGGTCGACACCGCCGCGCGGTGATCGCCCTGGCGCGCCATCGCTTCGGCTTCGTTGACCAGTTCCCGCACCTGGCCGTCGATCTTGTCGCCGACACCGCGCGCCAGGTCATGGCGGCCCGCCTTCTCGAAGACGCTGACGGCTTCGTCCATCGTGAGCGGCTTTTCGGCATCGTTCATCATGTGCATGACGACGTCCGCCGCATCCTTGTCCAGCCGGTGCTTGAGGCAGGAATTCACCAGGCCGATGCGCAACTGGTTCGACAAGCCGCGCGCCATGCCTACTGCCGTCACGGCATTGGACAGCTCGGATGCGGCTTCCGTGCCGTGTCCCGTGACGTCCAGGACCAGGGCGGAAGAAATATGCTTGCACACTTCGGTATTGGCATTGGCGCGCAAGGTGCGCTCCATGTCGCGGATCACGCCTGAAGCCTGGTTGACGTCGCCCTTGCGCACCAGCGTGCGCACCAGGTTGACATGGTCTTCAGGATCGCGGAATTCGGAGTAGCGCGCCTTGCTCACGACCTGGCGGAAGGCCTTTTCCGCCACCCGGATATCGCCGGTTTCGTAAGCCACTTCGCCCAGATGGCGCAGCCTTTGCACCAGGTTGGGCGACATGGCCACGGCGTCTTCCAGGATCTTCTTGGCCTGCTGCGACTGCCCGATCGCTTCGTAGGTGCGGGCCAGCAAGTCGTAGCCGGCCATCAGCCGGGGATTGGCGTCGATCAGCCGCTCGAGCGTTGCGAGGGCATCGTCGTAGCGCTCCAGGCCGAACTGGCAGCGCGCCAAGCCCAGTTGGGCCCAGCCGAGCTGGCGGCCGGCGAGCGTGGTCTGGTAGACCAGCTCCGCATCGGCCAGCTCGCCCAGCTCGTACAGCAGCTCGGCGCGCAGCCGGGCGAAGTCGGTCGCATAGCGTGGGTTGCTGCCTTCGGCCGCATGGCAGGCCGCGATCGCTTCGCGTTTCTGGTCTTGCGCGATGAGTTGATAAATCGGCATGAAGACGGCACGCCGGTCCACCGCGCGCGCAATGCGCAGCATCAGGGCGTCCACGGTGAAGGGCTTCAGCACATAATCGGTGGGCGTCAGTTCGGCGGCGCCAATCACCTTGGATTGCACCGCTTCCGAGGTCAGCATGATGAAGATGGCGGAGCGGTCGATCAGCTTGTGGTGGCGCAAGTCTTCCAGCAATTGCTGGCCATCCTGCCCGCTGTCTTCATTGCCGCTGCCAAGGTCGTACTCGCACAGGATCACGTCGAAGCGCTTGTTGGTGAGCTGGCGGATCGCGGTACCGGAGCTGACGGCGTACTCGATGCGCGTGATCGAAGCCTGGTTCAGCATATTGTGCAGGTTGCCCCGCATTGCCGGATTGGGGTCGATGATCAGCACCGACAGGTCGCTATACGATTGCATTGCCTGGTCTCTTATTGTTTGCCCCGCAGGGTGACATATTGCGATGATAACGCAGCCAGCATCGGATGCTGCGGATCGGCCTGGCGCAAGCGCACCAGCACGGTGGCGCACTGTTCGCCCAGCGCCGCGTCCCAGCCGCTGTCGCCCATCAGGCGCAGCATGGCGGACGCCAGCGCCGACATCAGGCCGGCATTGTCGGGCCGCCGCCGCACCGCCGCCCGCAAGACCTGGATGGCGCCGCGCTGGTCGCCCTGGCCGCTGCGCAGCGCCGCTTGCCGCACCAGCCCGTCGAGATAGCGTTCCACGCTTTCGCCTTCATTGTGCGCCAGGTCGGCGCGGCCCGCACGTTCGTAGACCGCCAGCGTTTGCGCTTCGCTCACGCCGCTGGTGGGGTCGCCCGCCAAGGCATCGAGCAAGGCCATGCCTTGCTCGTCCATGCCATGCTGCAGGCAGTGCTGCGCCACGCCGAGCTTCAAGCCGCCCGACAGGCCCTGGGCGTCACCGGCGGCACGGGCGGCGTTGGCCAGCTCCGCCTGCGCTGCCTCAGGCTTGCCGTTCAGCTCATGCAGCAGGGCGGCGGCGTAGGCTTTGCACGCATCAGTGGCCGCGCCGCTGCGCGCCGAGCGCTCCAGTTCGCGCAAGACGCTGGCGGCGCCGCCCGCGTTGCCCTGTTCGGTCAAGGTCCGTACCAGGCTCACATGGTCTTCCGGATTGCGGAATTCGGAATATTTGGACTTGGACACCACTTGCCTGAAGGTTTTCTCGGCCGCATCGAAGTCCCCGGCGTCCAGCGCCATCTGGCCGAGCTGGCGCAAACGCCGCACCATATGGGGCGAGATGGCGACCGCCGTTTTCAGCGCCGCGCGGGCCTCGGCCGGATGGCCCAGCGCCTCCTGGGTCCGGGCCAGCAAATCGTAGGCGGCAACGAATTTGGGATTGTCGTCGATCAATTGCTGCAGGGTTTGCAGGGCGGCCGCGAATTCCCCCTGCAGGTGCTGGCAGCGCGCCAGCCCCAGCAAGGCCCAGCCCAGCGGACGGGTTTCCAGGATGTCGCGGTAAGTGGCTTCCGCCTGTCCCAATTCGCCCAAGGCGGCGTGCGCTTCGGCCCGCAGCCGCGTGCACTCGGTGGCATAGCGCGGGTTGGCCGCCGCCGAGACTTCCGCCGCCAGGATCGCTTCGCGCAGGCGGCCTTGCTCGAGCATCTGGTGCACCGGGAGCAGGGCGGCACGCCGGTCCACCGCGCGGGCAATGCGCTGGGCCAGCACTTCCACGGTGAACGGCTTGAGGATGTAATCGGTCGGCGTCAGTTCGGCCGCACTGACGACTTTGCTGTACACCCCTTCGGTGGTCAGCATGATGAAGATGGTGGAAGGGGCGATCAGATGGTGGTGCCGCAAATCTTCCAGCAACTGCTGGCCATCCTGGCCTGGTTCGCTGCCCAGGTCGTATTCGCAGAGGATGAGGTCGAAGCGCCGCTTTTCCAGCTGGCGGATGGCGGTGCCGGCGTTCACGCCATGTTCGATGCGGGAAATGCCCAGCTGGGTCAGCATATTGTGCAAACCGGACCGCAAATGCTGGTTCGGATCAACGATCAGGACTGACAGGGCGCTATATTCTCGCATTTTCGGGGCAATAAGCCGTCATGGAAGGGAGAATACCGCAAGGGCGCGCAAAAAACAGGCACTTGCCAGGCGAATGTTGCTTTCGGACCAATCAGGGAAGGGTGGGAAGCGCGGGCTGAAACAAGTATAATGTCGGCAAATCGAAATACCGCAAGACCAGTCAGCTCGTGCACAGTATTCTTTTAATCCGCAGCTACGCTGCATTCTTCACGCCCCCACTATGTTGATTCTGCCGGGTTCCAACGCCCTGTCCTCCTTCCGTAGCCAACGCCTCCTCAACCAGCTTCAAGCAGTTTTGCCGTCCATTACGTCGGTCCAAGCCCGCTTTATCCACTTCGTCGATTGCGCCTCGGCCTTGTCCGACGATGACTTGACCCGCCTGAACGGCTTGCTGACCTATGGCGAGCCTGCCTTGCCGGAACTGGCCGACGGTGTGGTGGAAGAGTTCGTCGTCATCCCCCGTTTCGGCACCATTTCGCCATGGGCGTCGAAAGCCACCGACATCGTGCACAATTGCGGCATGGCGCACATCCACCGCGTCGAGCGCGGCGTTGCCTACCGTGTGAGCCTGAAGGGCGGCATCCTGGGCACCGGCCTGGGCGCCGCCAGGAAACTGGACAGCGAGCAGGCGCAAGCCGTCGCCGCCTTGCTGCATGACCGTATGACCGAATCGGTTCTGCGTCATCCCGACCAGGCCGCGGGCCTGTTCACCAGCCTGGAAGCGAAGCCGCTGGAAACCATCGACGTGGTGGGCGCCGGCCGGACGGCACTGGAAAAGGCCAATACGGACCTGGGCCTGGCAATGTCGGACGATGAAATCGATTACCTGCTGGAAGCGTTCACCAACGCCAAGCGCAACCCGACCGACGTCGAGCTGATGATGTTCGCCCAGGCGAACTCCGAGCATTGCCGCCACAAGATCTTCAACGCCGACTGGACCATCGATGGCGTGGCGCAGGAAATGTCGCTGTTCAAGATGATCAAGAACACGCACCAGCAGAACCCGCGCGGCACCATCGTGGCCTATTCGGACAACTCCTCCATCATCGAAGGCGCGGAAGTGACCCGCTTTTACCCGCGCGAAGGGCAGGAATACGCGCCGTCCACCGAACTGGTGCATACCCTGATGAAGGTGGAAACCCACAACCACCCGACCGCGATTTCCCCATTCCCGGGTGCGTCGACCGGTGCCGGTGGGGAAATCCGCGACGAAGGCGCGACCGGCCGTGGCTCCAAACCGAAAGCCGGCCTGACGGGCTTCACCGTCTCCAACCTGATGATCCCAGGGGCTGTGCAAGCCTGGGAAAACGCTGCCTGCGTGACCGCCGGTGCCAGCCAGCGCGACACCAGCCAGGTGTACGGCAAGCCCGAGCGGATCGCTTCGCCGCTGCAAATCATGATCGAAGGCCCGCTCGGTGGCGCCGCGTTCTCGAACGAATTCGGCCGTCCGGTGCTGGGCGGCTATTTCCGGACCTATGAACAGAATATCGGCAAGCTGTTCGCCGGTGCCAACGATACCGTGTTCGGCTACCACAAGCCGATCATGATCGCTGGCGGGATTGGCAATATTTCGGCCCAGCATACCCACAAGAACGATATCCCGGTGGGCAGCCTGCTGATCCAACTGGGCGGCCCCGGCATGCGCATCGGCATGGGCGGTTCGGCCGCGTCCTCGATGGCGACCGGCACCAACACCGCCGACCTGGACTTCGATTCCGTCCAGCGCGGCAACCCGGAAATGGAGCGCCGCGCCCAGGAAGTCATCAACGGCTGCTGGCAGCTGGGGGGCAAGAACCCCATCATTTCGATCCACGACGTGGGCGCGGGCGGCTTGTCGAATGCCTTCCCGGAAATCACCAATGACGCCAAGCGCGGCGCCATCTTCGACTTGCGCAAGGTGCCGCTGGAGGAGTCCGGCATGGCGCCCAAGGAAATCTGGTCCAATGAATCGCAGGAGCGCTATGTGCTGGCGATCGCCCCGGCCGACCTGGCCGTGTTCCAGGCCCTGTGCGAGCGCGAGCGCTGCCCGTTCGCCGTGGTCGGCGTCGCAACGGAAGAGCGCCAGCTGAAAGTGGTCGACCCGGAAATGGGCAACAACCCGGTCGACATGCCGATGGAAGTATTGCTGGGCAAACCGCCGAAGATGCACCGCGACGTCAAGCACGTGCAAAACGAGCTGCCGGCGATCGACTTGACCGGCATTGAGCTGGAAGAGGCCGCCAAGCGCGTGCTGCTGCTGCCGACCGTGGCCGACAAGAGCTTCCTGATCACCATTGGCGACCGCACGGTGGGCGGCATGTCGGTGCGCGACCAGATGGTCGGCCCATGGCAGGTGCCGGTGGCCGATTGCGCCGTCACCACCCTGAGCTACGATGGCTACGTGGGCGAAGCGATGGCCATGGGCGAACGCACGCCGCTGGCGGTGATCGATGCGCCAGCCTCCGGCCGCATGGCAGTGGGCGAGACCGTGACCAACCTGGCGGCGGCGCCGATCGGCGATATTTCCGACATCAAGCTGTCGGCCAACTGGATGGCTGCCTGCGGCCAGCCCGGCCAGGATGCGGCACTGTTCGACACCGTCAAGGCGGTGGGGATGGAATTGTGCCCGGCATTGGGCCTGTCGATCCCGGTCGGCAAGGATTCGCTGTCAATGCGCACCACCTGGAAGGATGGGGGCGCGGACAAGGCCGTGATTTCGCCGGTGTCCCTGATCGTCTCCGGTTTCTCGCCGGTCTACGATGTGCGCAAGTCGCTGACGCCGCAGATCCGCACCGATCTGGGCGAAACGTCGCTGATCGTCATCGATCTGGGCCGCGGCAAGAACCGCATGGGCGCTTCGGCGCTGGCGCAAGTCATGGGCCAGCTGGGCAATTCCGTGCCGGACGTCGATGCGCCGGAAGACTTGAAGGGCTTCTTCAACGCCATCCAGCAACTGAACAAGGAAGGCAAGCTGCTGGCTTACCACGACCGTTCGGATGGCGGCCTGTTTGCCACCCTGGTCGAGATGGCCTTTGCCGGCCGCGCCGGCCTGTCCGTCAACCTGGACATGCTGACCCTGGGCGAAGAGGGCGCCATCGACCATGGCGATGCCAAGAACTGGGCCGGGCAGGTGGCTGAGCGCCGCAACGAACTGACCCTGGCGGCCTTGTTCAATGAAGAATTGGGCGCCGTGATCCAGGTCCGCGCCGAGGAAAAGTCGGCGGTGATGGACGTGCTGCGCTCCCACAACCTGGGTGCATGCAGCCATATTATCGGCAAACCGAACGACCGCGGTGTGGTTGAGTTCACCCGCGATGCGAAGATCATTTATTCGCAGCCGCGCGCCGATCTGCACCGCCTGTGGAGCGAGACCAGCTGGCGCATTTCCCGTGTCCGCGAAAACCCGGCCACTGCCGATGCCGAATATGATCGCTTGCTGGACCTGGCCGATCCGGGCATGCAGCCGAAGATCACCTTCGACCTGGCAGACAACGTGGCGGCGCCTTTCCTGGCCAGCGGCGTACGCCCGCGCGTCGCCATCCTGCGCGAGCAGGGCGTGAATTCCCATATCGAGACCGCCTGGGCCATGCACCGCGCCGGCTTTGCGGCGGTCGACGTGCACATGAGCGACCTGATTTCCCGCCGCGTTTCGCTGCAGGATTTCCAGGGCATTATCGCGGTCGGCGGCTTCTCCTATGGCGACGTCTTGGGTGCTGGTGAAGGCTGGGCTAAATCGATCCTGTTCAATCCGGAAATGGCCGAGCAATTTGCCCAATTCTTCCAGCGTCAGGATACGTTCGGCCTGGGTATTTGCAATGGCTGCCAGATGATGTCCAACCTGAAATCGCTGATTCCCGGTGCACATGCCTGGCCTAAATTCACCACGAATAAATCCGAAAAATTCGAGGCGCGCTTCTCGATGGTCGAAGTATTGGATTCGCCGTCGATTTTCCTGCAAGGCATGGCCGGCACCCAGACGCCGATCGCAATTGCGCACGGCGAAGGTTTTGCCGATTTCAGCCAGACCGGGAATATGAATGAGGTCATTGGCGCGCTGCGCTTTGTCGATAATCAAGGCGCCGCCACCGAAACCTATCCATATAACCCGAATGGTTCGCCACAGGGCCTGACCGCGGTGACCACGGCCGATGGCCGCTTCACCGTCATGATGCCGCATCCGGAGCGTGTTTCCCGCACGGTCCAGAACTCCTGGCATCCGGACGGCTGGGGCGAGGATTCGCCTTGGGCCCGCATGTGGGGCAATGCGCGCAAGTTCATCGGCTAAGCGTCATTCCGTACCACCGCGAGAAAAAGCCGGGCTCAGCCCGGCTTTTTCTCGCCCCTTTACGCCAGCAACTGGCACGATCGCGCCAGGACGCGGCTTAAAGGTGCTTCGCCGCCTCCCTTCGGCTGAGAGGCGCCAGGGCGGCGCCGGGGCCGGCAAGGAAATCGCGGACTGCCTGCGGGGCGTGCCAGGCGTAATCGCGCAAGGCCCAGCCGACCGCCTTCTGGATGAAGAATTCCCGCTCGTGCCCACAGGCCAGAGCGTAGCGGAACAGGCGCTGCTCGTCGGTAAGCCCGCGCCAGCCCAGCTGATGCAGCAGGGCGATCCGGCGCACCCAGAAATCGGTGTCTTCCAGCGCCGCATCCATCATGTCATGTCCGCCGCGCAAGACATCGCCGACAATTGCCGCGACGGCATCGACGGTATCCCACCAAGGTTTATTGCGCGCCAGCGCGATTAATCCCGGCAAGTCGCCGGCCGATAATGCGCGCCAATGATGCGCGAGTATATCCAGCGCCGCGTATTGATATTCGCGCTCCGGCAGAGACCATAATTCCCCGGCCACGGCGAATAGATTGCCGGCGGGCGCGCCGCGCAAACTCCGTGCAATCGGCCGGGTCGCCGCGCGCCGGATTGGCGTGGGAATGCCGAGAAATTCGAATTGGCCGCGCATATACGCGCGCATGGCCGGCGCACGGGCCGGATCGGCCAGCGCCGCGAGGGCGGCGACAATATCTTTGGTGGTGGACATAATAAAAAAGCGCCCCGCGGGGCGCTTCATGGGCAACCGCCGCGCACGGCGCAACGGCATGCCGATTTATTGCACCTTGGCCTTGGCAACCAGCTGGTCGCGGTAAGCCGCCACTTTACGCTGGGTCAGCGATTCCGCGATCTGGGGCTTGATCTCTTCCAGCGCAGGCACCTTGGCGGCACGGCTGCCTTCCAGCTTGATCACGTGGTAACCGAACTGCGATTGCACTGGTTTGTCGGTGATCTGGCCGTCTTTCAGGGCCACCATGGCGTCGCCGAACGGCTTCACGTAGTTGCTCGCCGGAGCCCAGTCGAGGTCGCCGCCGTTGGCCGCAGAACCTGGATCCAGCGATGCCTTGGCCAAGTCTTCGAACTTGGCGCCGCCTTTCAGCTTGGCGATGATGTCGGTCGCTTCCTTTTCGGTCTTCACCAGGATGTGGCGGGCATGGTATTCCTTGTCGCCCTTGGATGCCTTGAACTGGTCGTAGGCAGCCTTGATTTCGGCGTCGCTGACCGGGTTCTTCTTGACGTAATCGACCAGCAGGGCACGGATCAGGGTGTCCTGGCGAGCCTGCTCGAGGGCGTCCTTGACGTCCTTGTTGGCGGCAACGCCCTGCTTGGTGGCTTCCTGCACCAGCACTTCGCGGCCGATCAGGGATTTCTTGATCATTTCGCGCAACTGTGGGGTGTCGGGCTGGCCCTGGGCGGCCGCTTGTTTGACGGCCGCTTCCATCTGGGCGGCTGGGATGGCTTTGCCGTTCACGGTTGCGACGTTCTGGGCGAAAGCAGGGCTTGCTGCAACTGCAATCAGTGCCAACAGCAGGGTGGCTGGTTTGAATTTCATAGTATTCCTTAGTTGAAATAATTCCGGCGCCACGAGGGCGCCGGTTCAGGTCCGTGACCGATTATTGTACTTTGGCTTTCTTCACCAGGGATTCCTGGTAGGCCTGCAGTTTCGCGCGCATCAGCGAATCAGCGATACGTGGCTTGATTTCTTCCAGGGTCGGCAGCTTGACTGGACGGGTGTCGTCCACCTTGATCACGTGGAAGCCGCTGGGGGTCTGCACCGGCTTTTCGGTGACCTGGCCTTTTTGCAGCGCGGTGAAGGCGTCGGCAAACACTTTCGGGAAGTTGGCTGGGGTGCCCCAGTCGAGGTCGCCGCCGTTGGCTGCGGAGCCGGTGTCCTTGGAATTCTTGGCCAGGTCTTCGAACTTGGCGCCGCCCTTCAGCTTGGCGATGATGTCGGTGGCTTCCTTCTCGGTTTCCACCAGGATGTGGCGCACGTGGTATTCCTTGTCGCCTTCGGCGGCAACGGCACGGTCGTATTCCGCCTTGATTTCGGCATCGCCTACCGGATTTTTCTTCACGTAGTCAGCAGCCAGGGCGTTCAGCATGATGTCCTGGCGGGCTTGTTCGAGCGCGGCCTTGACGTCGGCATTCTTGGAGAAGCCTTGCTTTTCCGCTTCCTGGATCATTACTTCGCGGCCGATCAGGGACTTCTTGATCATGTCGCGCAATTGCGGAGTGTCTTGCTGCTGGCCTTGGGCAACGACTTGCTTGACCAGGGCGTCAACCTTGGCGGTCGGGATGGCTTTGCCATTGACGACAGCGGCATTCTGGGCGAAAGCTGGTGCGGCGGCAACGGCGATAAGTGCGAGCAGCAAGCGGGCTGGCTTGAAAGTCATTTCGTTTAATTCCTAGGGGAAAGTTTACTGAATTGCGGGGATTTTGGGGCGGTTCGCCGAGATGTCTCTACTATTCAATTGATTTGAGGTTCTTCTTTGAGGATTCCCAAAAACTCCGCGCATATCATACTTCGGACGGTGCCAGTGCGGTAATGGCCAATGCATGAATTTCTTTATGCATCATATCGTGCACGGAATCATACACCAGACGATGGCGCATGACGAGTTTCAAACCTTCGAATTTGGCGCACACAATTTTCACTCGGTAATGGCCGCCGCCCGAAGCTGCGCCGGCATGGCCGGCGTGCAGCGCGGATTCGTCGTCGAGCTCGATTTCAGCGGGCGCCAGCGCCGTTTCCAGGCGCTCGCGGATCTTGGCCAGGCGCGGGTCGCTCATGCTTCATCCTTGATATGTTTGGACAGGTAAAAAGCCTGGGCGATAAAGAACACCAGCATCAAGCCGGTGACGCCAAACGCCTTGAAATTGACCCAGGCATCGTTATCGGCCTTAAACAGGACAAATGCGACGAACAGGTTAACAAAGCCAAGCACCAGCCAGAAGGTGATCCACATGAAGTGCAGGCGTACCCACACGTGTTCGGGCAATTGCACCTGCTTTTCCATCGCCAGGCGAATCAGGTTTTTGTCGAAGAAGCGGTAAGCGACCAGCATGGCCGTGGCAAGCGCCCAATAGATAATCGTCGGCTTCCATTTGATGAAGTCATCATCGTGGAAATAAATCGTCATGCCGCCAAATACCACGAATACCACCAGCGAAACCCACAATGCACCGTCGACCTTTTTGCGGCGCGCCAGTAGGTACAGCACCTGGGCTGCGGTAGCCAGGATACCGACAATGGTGGCGACGACAATCGGCGCCTGCGACGCCGGGATGGCGCCGCCCGAAACCAGGGCGCCCAAGTGGCCGTTCAGCATGGCGTGGGCGGCCTCCTGGTGGCTGCCGGCATATTTATAACTGGCGAAAAACAGGATCAGGGGAAACAGGTCGAAAAGAATCTTCATATTATTCGGATGTGGGTTCGAAACGCAGCGACGCCGAATTGATGCAGTAACGCAATCCGGTCGGCGGCGGACCATCCGGGAACACGTGGCCCAGGTGGGCATCGCACACCGCGCAGATGATTTCGGTGCGCAGCATACCATGCGAGCGGTCGGTTTTCTCGATGATGTTGGCCGGATCGAGGGCCTTGAAATAGCTTGGCCAGCCGCAGCCGGAATCGAATTTGGCATCCGATTCGAACAAGGGGGTATTGCAGCAGACGCAGGTATAAATGCCGGGCTCGTGGTGATCCCAGAATTTGCCGGTGAATGCACGCTCGGTGGCGGCATGGCGGGTCACCTGGTACTCCATCGGATCGAGCTGGGCGCGCCATTCCGCATCGGTTTTGACTACTTTATCCATGATCGTTCTTTCAAGATGAGCAACTGACCGACAACTGGCTCGACCAGTCCGGCGGGAAGCCGGCATAGTGTTCATTTTCCGGCTGCTCGTCAAAAGGACGGGCCAGCAGGGCCAGCAGGCGTTCAACTTCCGAGAAATCCTTCTTTTGCGCCTTCTCGATCGCCAGTTGTGCCATGTAGTTTCGCAGCACGTACTTGGGGTTGACCTGATCCATCGCAAGCTTGCGCGCCGCATCGTCGCTGTTTTCGGCCCGCAAGCGCGCACGGTACGCCTCGGCCCAGGTGTCGAAGGCCGGCCGGTCGATGAACAGGTCGCGCAACGCCTCGTCGCCATCCGGGCCGCCGGCGCGCAGGCCGCTCAGGCGGCGGAAGAAGATCGTGAAGTCGGTGTGGTTGGCCTGCAGGATGGCAAACAGGCCGTCCAGCAATTCGCGGTCGCCGTCCTCGGTGGTGGCCAGTCCCAGCTTGGCATGCAGCAGTTGGTCGATGTGGCGCGCAAATTCCGGTTGGTAGACGTCCAGCGCCGCCTGGGTCGCTTCCACCTCCCCGATCAACGGCAGCAGTGCTTGTGCCAGCGCGTAACAATTCCAGTGGCCGATCTGCGGCTGGTTGGCGTACGAGTAGCGGCCATGGTCGTCGCTGTGGTTGCAAATGTGGTTGGCGTCAAAGCCTTCCATGAAGCCGAACGGTCCATAATCGAGTGTCTGGCCGAGAATGGACATATTGTCGGAATTCATTACACCATGCATGAAGCCGACCGCTTGCCAATGGGCGATCAAGCGGGCTGTACGGCGTGTCACTTCCTCCAGCAGGGCCGCATATGGGTTCTCCGCGGCGCGCAGGGCAGGGTAGAAGCGGCCGATAACATAGTCGGCCAGCTGTTTCAATTCGTCAGGCTTGCGGTTGTAATACCAGTGCTCGAAGGAACCGAAGCGGATGAAGGTCGGCGCCATGCGCACCACGACGGCGGCGGTTTCGATCGTTTCCCGCACCACGCCCTGGTCGGAACCGACCACGGACAGGGCCCGCGTGGTCGGGATGCCGAGGCCATGCATCGCTTCCGAACACAGGAATTCACGGATGGAGGAGCGCAGCACCGCGCGCCCGTCGCCCATCCGCGAGTAGGGCGTCTTGCCGGCGCCTTTCAGTTGCAGTTCCATCGGGCCAGCCGGCGTCGCGATATCCCCCAGCAGGATGGCGCGTCCATCGCCGAGCTGGCCGGCCCAGACGCCGAATTGGTGGCCCGAGTACACGGCAGCCAACGGCTGGGAGCGCTCGGCAACGCGGTTGCCGACCAGGGTGGCGATACCTTCTTCCGTGGCCAGCATGGCCGGCTCGACGCCGATCAGCTGTGCAGCGGATGGACTGAGCGCGACCAGGTAGGGCGCCGGCAGCGGTGTCGGCATCAAACGCGTGTAATACGCAGGCGGCAGGCTTGCGAAGGAATTTTCGAACGGGATGGAGGCAGCAGTCATATGCTGCGCATTGTAACGCAGCCCACGCCTTGCTGCGGGTGACTGGAATGCAATCTAAGTATCTTTTAAGAATCAATAAGTACTTGATTTCAAAGGAAATGGTGTCGAGAACTTTTACAATGCATGACTGCGCAGTCAAACTGCTGAGAGTAACCCTTTGATTCAATGGAACCGCTACTAATAGGCACGGTTGATGCTTAGAGTAAGACGTAGGTCCAAATAACAGGGGGAATCCAAAATGAAAGTAACGAAAAACAAGGCGACGAAACTGCTGGGGGCTTGTGTTATCGCCGCTGCGACCCTTGCCGCACCGGCAGCAAAAGCTGATGTCGTGCTCTCGTTCACTACCAACCAATGGTTCGGCAGCGTCACGCCGCCACTGTCAGGGACGCCATTTGCGACGGCAACCTTTGCCAATGCCGGCGCCAATACCGTCACGCTGACGCTGGACTATTTCGGCATCATTCCCGGCGATGATGGCGGCGCCAAGATCAGCGAATGGTCGTTCAACACGAGCAATTTTGCGAACCTGGCCTCGATTACCTACACCAGCGGCACACCAGGTGGCACTGGATCGAGCGCAGCGATCCTGATTTCGCAAAACACCTTCAAGGCTGACGGCACCGGGGGGTATTACGATTTCATGATCGACTTCCACCCCCCTGGCAGCGGCGGCCTGACTGAGCAAGCCAGGAATACGATGGCAGTCTTTACCCTCACCGGTAATGGCATCACGGAAGACGATTTCAATGCACTGTCGAGCGGAGGCTCGCCGAATCGCGTCGCGGCCATCCACGTCCAAAGCTGGGATGGGCAGGGCGGAAGCCTGTGGGTTGGCGGCAGCTGCATCGATCGGCTGGACTGTGAGGACCCGGATGACCCGGTTGGCGATCCGGTACCGGAACCAGGCACGCTCGCCCTGCTGGGCCTGGGCCTGGGTGCGATGGCTTACCGGCGCCGCCGCCATTAAGCCGGTCAACGCCACCAACAAAAAACCCGCAGCTGGCTGCGGGTTTTTGTTGTTACTGCTTGGTCACCGTCACGGTGTATCGGCCAAGGTTGCCCGCCTTATCGCGTGCGACCGCAAGCACGCTGTGGCTGCCGCTGGCTTCGCTGCCGGTCGCCCAGACGTAGGACAGGCTGCTGCCGGTGCCGCGGGCGCGCAACACGCCGTCGACATACAGGGCGATCACCAGCTCACTCGCCGGCATGTTGTCGGATGCACTCACGGCGACCGTCACGTTGCCGGCAACGGTGCCGGCGACCGGGTTCGTCACGCGCACGGTCGGAGCGGCCGAGTCCGCCGTAATGGTGGTGCTCGTGGTGTTCGCCACGTTGACCGACACCGGCGTCGAGCTGGCGACATTGCCGGCCGCATCGTAGGCGATGGCGGTCAGCGATGCCATGCCGTTCGCGACGCCCTTGGAATCCCAGCTGAACGAGAACGGAGCAGCGGTATCGGTCGCGACCACCGTGTTGTTGGCCTTCAGTTCCACGCGCGTCACGCCGACATTGTCGGTGGCGTTGACCGACACCGGCACCACGCCGGACACGGTGCTGTTACCCAGCGGCGCGGCAATCGCGACCACCGGACGGGTAGAGTCAGCGGTCAGCTGGCTGCCCTTGGCTTTTGCCACGGCTGCTGCCGCGTTCACGCGGCCATAGCCGAAGTAGATGTCGCGGCCGGCGGCGCCCAGGTCGACTGCGGTGCTGAACAGGATGTTCTGCGCCTGGTCAGCGGTGAGCGACGGATTGGCGGCGAAGACCAGTGCGGCCACGCCCGCGGCGGCGGGCGAAGCAAAGGACGTCCCGCTCCAGGCGCCATAAGCGCCACCCTTGCTCGTGGTGTACACGGCAGTGCCGGGAGCGGCCAGCGACACGAACTTGCCGTAGCTCGAGAAGCTCGACTTGTTGTCGGCACTGTCCGTTGCCGACACGGCAATCAGGGCCGTGGTCGGGGTGAAGCCTTCATCGCGGTTGTAGTTGTTGGCCGCGGTGAACAGCAGGCCGCCCTTGCTCTTCAAATAATTGCCGGCGCTTTGCACGGCAGCGCTGTTGGACGAGTTGGCAAAGGACACGTTGACCACCCGTGCGCCACGGTCGGCAGCGTAGGTCACACCGCTGGCGATGGTTGACTGGTAGGCATAGCAGGAACCGCTGGTGGCATCGCGGTAGGCGACGCGCAACGGCATGATGCGCGCCTGGCCAGCGATACCGGCGACGCCGGCGCCATTGTTGCCGGTGGCGGCAGCGGTGCCGGCGACGGCCGTGCCGTGGCCGCACAGGTCCGTGGTGTTCGAGGTGTTGCCGTAGATGTCCCAGCCAGGCACCATGCGGGCGGCCAAGTCAGGGTGGGCACCGTCGACGCCGGTATCCAGGATGGCAATCGTGATGCCCGCGCCCTGCGTGCTATCCCAGGCGCTCGGGGCGCCGATCTTGTTGATGTGCCATTCGCTGCCCAGGTAAGGATCGTTCAGCACGGCTGCGATCGGCAGGCGCTGGTCCAGTTCCGCGAACTTGAAGTGGGGGTTGTGCTTGAGCTTGTTGGCAATGGCTTTTTCCGAGCCGTGCGCCACGTCGATGATGTGGATATTGCTCTGACCCAGTTTGCGGGCGTTGCTGCCACCCACCGCCTTCAAGCTCTTATCGAATTCCTCGGCGGTCATGCCGGCTTGTGGCTCGACCAGCAGGCGGCCACGGGCATATTCGTTCTCGGTATCGGCAGGTGCGGCGATGGCCAGGGGAGCGGCCGCTGCCAGGATCAGGGAAATAATGGTGTTTCGTTTCATCAGGCGAGTCCTGTTTTCAAAGTTCCAGAAAATGGGACTGCCGGCCGCCTCGAGGGCGATTGGAGAGTACATGGAAGCTGCAGGCTTCCTGTGTATCTGGCAGTCCAGCCGTCGTAGACGCCGAAGCGTCGTTAGACCGTTGACTTTGCGTCCCGGGCTTTCACCCGGTTTGCCTTTGTCAGACTTCAGGCAGGATATTAAATGAGGTTTTTCCGTATGGCAAATGAAATTCCCCGTTTTTACGTCCTGATACAAATTGGCCTGAGCATTTGTGCAAAGTTGGCTTGCAGGATTGTAGCGAATAATATTGTTCAGTCAAATCAAAGGGTTAACTAATGTCGCGAAGAAATGGATATTAAATCTCTTGCATTTGGCGGGAGATTAACTGGAATTTCCGAGTGATAATAAAAAAGCCCGGCCGAAGCCGGGCTGGAACAGGGGTTTAACTATATCAGCGGGTCACTTGCACGGAAGTGGTGGACGTGTTGCCGGCGGCATCCCTGGCGACAGCCTGGATGGTATGGGTGCCAGACTTGACCTTGCGGGTATTCCAGTTATAGGACAACGAGGAACCGGCGCCGGACGCCTTCAACTGGCCGTCGATGTAGACGCTCATGTTGATGCCGGCCGCGCCGCTGTTGTCCGAAGCGTTCACGCTCACGTTGACGGTGCCGGACACCGAGCCGGCGGTCGGGTTGGCGATGGCCACCACCGGCGCCACGGTGTCGGCCACCGGCGGCTGCACGGCGTTGGACACGTTCACGGACACGGTGCTGGAGGTTGCCGCGTTGCCGGCGGCGTCATACGCCACAGCGGCCAGGTTGTGCATGCCGTTGGCCACGCTGGCCGAATCCCAGGAGAAGCCGAACGGGCCGGCGATGTCGGAAGCGACCACGGTGCCGTTGACTTTGAGCTCGACGCGGGCCACGCCCACGTTGTCGGCGGCATTCACGCTGACCGAGACCAGGCCGGACACGGTGCTGTTGCCCAGCGGGGCGGCGATCGACACGGTCGGTGCCGTGGTGTCGGCGGCCGGTGCGGCTTTGGCGGCCGCGACAGCGGCGGCGGCGTTGACGCGGCCGTAGCCGAAGTAGATGTCGCGGCCGGCCGCGCCCAGGTCCACCGCGGTGCTGAACAGGATGTTCTGCACTTGGTCGGAAGTCAGCGATGGGTTGGCCGACATCACCAGGGCGGCGGCGCCGGACGCCACCGGGGTGGCGAAGGAGGTGCCATTCCAGCCGCCGTAGCCGCCGCCACGGTTGGTGGTGTAGATGGCCGAGCCAGGCGCGGCCAGCGAGACGAAGGCGCCATAGCTGGAGAAGCTGGAGCGGTTGTCGGCGCTGTCGGTGGCCGACACGGCGATCAGGGCCGTGCTTGGGGCGAAGCCTTCGTCGCGGTTATTGTTGTTGGCCGCGGTGAACAGCAGGCCGCCTTTGCTCTTCAGGTAGTTGCCGGCGCTTTGCACGGCGGCGCTGTTGGACGAGTTGGCAAACGAGACGTTGACCACTTTGGCGCCATGGTCGGCGGCATAGGTCACACCGTTGGCGATCACCGACTGGTAGGCATAGCAGGACCCGCTGGTGGCATCGCGGTAGGCCACGCGCAGCGGCATGATTTTCGACTGGGCCGACACGCCCGACACGCCGATCGCATTGTTGCCGGCGGCAGCGGCGGCCCCGGCGACGGCGGTACCGTGGCCGCACAGGTCGGAAGTGTCGGCGCTGTTGCCGTGGATATCCCAGCCGGCCACCAGGCGCGGCACCAGGTCCGGGTGGGCGCCGTCGACGCCGGTATCGAGGATGGCGACGGTCACGCCGGCCCCCTGGGCGTTATCCCAGGCGGTGTTGGCGCCGATCTTGCCGATGTGCCACTGGCTGCCCAGCACCGGATCGTTGAAGGTGGCCGACACGGCCACGCGCTGGTCCAGTTCGGCGAACTTGAAGTGCGGATTGTGCTTGAGCTTGTTGGCCACGGCTTTTTCCGAGCCGTGCGCCACGTCGATGATGTGGATGTTGCTCTGGCCCAGCTTGCGGGCCTTGCCGCCGCCGTTGGCCTTCAACAGCTTGGTGAACTCGTCCACGGTCAGGCCGGCACGCGGTTCCACGATGATGCGGCCCTTGGCGAAGTCTTCGGACTGGGCGAAGGCAGGCGCGGCGAGGGTGGCGCAAGCGGTAGCGATGGCGGCGGAGATGGTGGTGAAGTTTTTCATGGTGCGAGTCCCTGTTTTCCAAAAAATAAAAACGAGGACTGCCCGCCGGTCTATGCCGGTAGAAGACTGCACCACACCTGGCATGGGCCACGCCCATGATCGGGGATACTTTTGTCTGGCAGTCCTGCCGTCATGGGGCCGAAGCCCGGTAGACCGTTGACTTTGCGTCCCACCGTTTCCAGTGGTTTGCCCTTTTCAGATCTTGCTGTACGGAATCTTAGTGGCTGAATTGCCGCATGGCAAGCGGAATTTGGAGAACTTCAGGCGCTGTCGCAATTAAGTCTGGAATTAAAGAAATCTTCGTTAATTCAATGACTTGAATAATTTCCTGAGACTATCTTTTCTTGCGAAATCTAAATATTGAATCTAAATAAAAAAAGCCCGGCATCAGCCGGGCTAAAACAGGGTTCAGCTTGAAGATCAGCGGGTCACTTGCACAGTGGTGGTGGACGTGTTGCCGGCGGCATCCTTGGCGACAGCCTGGATGGTATGGGTGCCGGCAGCCACTTTGCGGGTATTCCAGCTGTAGGACAGCGAGGAACCGGCGCCGGACGCCTTCAACTGGCCGTCGATGTAGACGCTCATGTTGATGCCGGCCGCGCCGCTGTTGTCCGAAGCGTTCACGCTCACGTTGACGGTGCCGGACACCGAGCCGGCGGTCGGGTTGGCGATGGCCACCACCGGCGCCACGGTGTCGGCCACCGGCGGCTGCACGGCGTTGGACACGTTCACGGACACGGTGCTGGAGGTTGCCGCGTTGCCGGCGGCGTCATACGCCACAGCGGCCAGGTTGTGCATGCCGTTGGCCACGCTGGCCGAATCCCAGGAGAAGCCGAACGGGCCGGCGATGTCGGAAGCGACCACGGTGCCGTTGACTTTGAGCTCGACGCGGGCCACGCCCACGTTGTCGGCGGCATTCACGCTGACCGAGACCAGGCCGGACACGGTGCTGTTGCCCAGCGGGGCGGCGATCGACACGGTCGGTGCCGTGGTGTCGGCGGCCGGTGCGGCTTTGGCGGCCGCGACAGCGGCGGCGGCGTTGACGCGGCCGTAGCCGAAGTAGATGTCGCGGCCGGCCGCGCCCAGGTCCACCGCGGTGCTGAACAGGATGTTCTGCACTTGGTCGGAAGTCAGCGATGGGTTGGCCGACATCACCAGGGCGGCGGCGCCGGACGCCACCGGGGTGGCGAAGGAGGTGCCATTCCAGCCGCCGTAGCCGCCGCCACGGTTGGTGGTGTAGATGGCCGAGCCAGGCGCGGCCAGCGAGACGAAGGCGCCATAGCTGGAGAAGCTGGAGCGGTTGTCGGCGCTGTCGGTGGCCGACACGGCGATCAGGGCCGTGCTTGGGGCGAAGCCTTCGTCGCGGTTATTGTTGTTGGCCGCGGTGAACAGCAGGCCGCCTTTGCTCTTCAGGTAGTTGCCGGCGCTTTGCACGGCGGCGCTGTTGGACGAGTTGGCAAACGAGACGTTGACCACTTTGGCGCCATGGTCGGCGGCATAGGTCACACCGTTGGCGATCACCGACTGGTAGGCATAGCAGGACCCGCTGGTGGCATCGCGGTAGGCCACGCGCAGCGGCATGATTTTCGACTGGGCCGACACGCCCGACACGCCGATCGCATTGTTGCCGGCGGCAGCGGCGGCCCCGGCGACGGCGGTACCGTGGCCGCACAGGTCGGAAGTGTCGGCGCTGTTGCCGTGGATATCCCAGCCGGCCACCAGGCGCGGCACCAGGTCCGGGTGGGCGCCGTCGACGCCGGTATCGAGGATGGCGACGGTCACGCCGGCCCCCTGGGCGTTATCCCAGGCGGTGTTGGCGCCGATCTTGCCGATGTGCCACTGGCTGCCCAGCACCGGATCGTTGAAGGTGGCCGACACGGCCACGCGCTGGTCCAGTTCGGCGAACTTGAAGTGCGGATTGTGCTTGAGCTTGTTGGCCACGGCTTTTTCCGAGCCGTGCGCCACGTCGATGATGTGGATGTTGCTCTGGCCCAGCTTGCGGGCCTTGCCGCCGCCGTTGGCCTTCAACAGCTTGGTGAACTCGTCCACGGTCAGGCCGGCACGCGGTTCCACGATGATGCGGCCCTTGGCGAAGTCTTCGGACTGGGCGAAGGCAGGCGCGGCGAGGGTGGCGCAAGCGGTAGCGATGGCGGCGGAGATGGTGGTGAAGTTTTTCATGGTGCGAGTCCCTGTTTTCCAAAAAATAAAAACGAGGACTGCCCGCCGGTCTATGCCGGTAGAAGACTGCACCACACCTGGCATGGGCCACGCCCATGATCGGGGATACTTTTGTCTGGCAGTCCTGCCGTCATGGGGCCGAAGCCCGGTAGACCGTTGACTTTGCGTCCCACCGTTTCCAGTGGTTTGCCCTTTTCAGATCTTGCTGTACGGAATCTTAGTGGCTGAATTGCCGCATGGCAAGCGGAATTTTAATTTTTCCCCACCTGTCGCAAATATGTCTGAGCAATATGAAAATTGCGTTGTCGGTATTTTATGGATACCCTAATTGCTGAGCTAAATCAAGGACTTGCAATATTTCGATTCTGTAACAGTGATTAATTTGGGGAAAGTCCTTTATAATCCCGCCCGCACGCCGGCCGAGATAAGTGTACGACCGTTCACTTTCTCGGGTATAGTATCCGCACGGCACCTCCGCCCAATACAAGACTAGAAGGAAGAGACGAACTATGAGCGCAGATTACGCAGTCCACGGCTCCATTGCAGTCATTTCGCTGAATAATCCCCCGGTGAATGGGCTTGGCCTGGCAACCCGCAGTGCGGCCATTGACGGTATCCGCCGCGCCCAAGAGGATGACGCGGTCACGGCCATCGTATTGACCGGAGCGGGGAAAGCATTTTCAGGCGGCGCCGATATCAAGGAATTCAATTCCCCCAAAGCGCTGACCGAGCCGACCTTGCACAGCCTGATCCGGGCCGTCGAGGGCTGCAGCAAACCGGTAGTGGCGGCCATCCATGCAGTGGCCATGGGGGGCGGGCTCGAGTTGGCACTGGGCTGCCATTACCGGGTGGCGCTGCCGGGCGCCCAGATCGCCTTGCCCGAAGTGAAACTGGGCCTGCTGCCCGGCGCCGGGGGCACACAGCGGCTGCCGCGTGTGCTCGGGCTGGAAATGGCGCTTAACATGATCGTTTCCGGTACGCCGGTGCTTTCGGAAAAGCTGGCCGGCACGGCATTGTTCGACCAGCTGCTGCCTGCCGGCGCCGACCTGGTGGCCGAAGCCTGCGCCTTTGCGGCCGGGGTCGCCAATCAGCGTCCACTGCCGAAGGTGCGCGACCGGAAGGTCGACTACCCAAATCATGAGGCGTTCCTGCAATTCAGCCGCAATACCGTGAAAGCTGCAGCGGGTCCGTTCCCTGCGCCGCTGGAATGCGTGGAAACCGTGGCGGCTGCGGTGACGATGGATTTCGAAGCGGGCTTGAAGTTCGAGCGCGAGCGCTTCCTGCACCTGATGCAAACCACGGAATGCAAATCGCTGCGCCATGCCTTCATTTCCGAGCGGGCGGCCAGCAAGATCCCGGATGTGCCGGCCGATACCCCGGTCCGCGACATCCGCCGGGCGGCCGTCATTGGCGCCGGCACCATGGGCGGCGGCATTGCGATGAACTTCGCCAACGCCGGTATCCCGGTGGTGGTTCTGGAAACCAAACAGGAGGCCCTGGACAGGGGGCTGGCAACCATCCGCAAGAATTACGAGAACACGCTGAAGAAGGGCAAACTCACGCAAGAGAAGTTCGACCAGCGCGTGGGCCTGATCAGCGGCACGCTCGATTATGCCGCGATCGCCGATGCCGACATCGTGATCGAAGCCGTGTTCGAAGACATGGGCGTCAAGGAAACCGTATTCCGCAAGCTGGATGCAGTGATGAAGCCCGGCGCCATCCTGGCATCCAACACCTCGACCCTGGACCTGGACAGGATCGCGGCCTTCACCAGCCGCCCGCAGGACGTGGTCGGCACCCATTTCTTCAGCCCGGCCAACGTGATGAAACTGTTGGAAATCGTGCGCGGCAAGGCCACCGGCAAGGACGTGCTGGCCACCACCATGGCTTTGTCGAAGAAGCTGAAAAAGACCGGGGTGGTCTCCGGCGTCTGCGATGGCTTCATCGGCAACCGCATGATCGAACAATACTTCCGCCAGGCCGGCTTCCTGCTGGAAGAGGGGGCACTGCCGGAACAAGTGGACAAGGCAATCGAAAAGTTTGGCTTCCCGATGGGCCCATTCCGCATGAGCGACCTGGCCGGCAACGATATCGGCTGGTATATCCGCAAGCGCCGCTACGTGGAAAAGCCGGAAGTGGTGTATTCGAAGACCGCCGATCTGCTGTGCGAAATGGGCCGTTTCGGGCAAAAGACCGGCGCCGGCTGGTATGACTACAAGGAAGGCGACCGCAAGGCCTACCCGAGCGCCGCCGTCAACGAGATGATCGTCCAGCACGCGGCCGATATCGGCGTGCAGCGGCGCCAGGTCAGCGAGCAGGAAATCGTCGAGCGCCTGGTCTATGCGCTGGTGAATGAAGGCGCCCTGATCCTGGAAGAGGGCATTGCATTGCGGGCTTCGGACATCGACATGGTGTACCTGACCGGTTACGGCTTCCCGCTCTACCGCGGCGGCCCGATGTTCTATGCCGACACGGTCGGATTGGCCAACGTCCTCGATGCCATCGGGAAGTTCGCCCAGGGCCGCCATGGAGAAGCGTGGCAGCCGGCGCCGCTGCTGGTACGGCTGGCGGCGGAAGGCAAGTCCTTCAACGGCTGATCATGCGATGCGCTTGCGCATCCGGGACAATGGCACCGACACATTGCCCGGCAGCGCAAGCGCGATGTCTTCGATTCCTTCGAAGCCGCAGGCACGGTACAGGGGAACGCCCGGCATGGTCGCCGCCAATTCCATCAGCTTGAAGCCCGCGGCTGCGGCCTCGCGCTCGCAATGCTCCATCAACATCCGTCCCAAGCCTTGGCGCGGCACCTCCGGATCGACGAAGAAGGCGCGGATGCGCGCCGCCTGCGTGGCCGGGTCGAGCAAGGGGTCGGGCCCGGACTTGTGCTGGTCGCCGCCGAACAGGGTGGCGCGCTTGCTCCAGCCGCCGCAGGCCAGCAGGCGGCCCTCGCGTTCGATCACGAAGTAGGTCCCGTCCTCGACCAGTTGGGTGTCGACGCCGAACACATGGTGCGTCACGGCGGCCGCCTGTTCATCCGTGTAAAAACCTTTACTGAGCTGTATCCCGGAACGCCGGATGAGGGCGTCCATGGCGGGAATGTCCGCCGTGGTGGCGGGGCGCAGGGTGGCTGGATTTGTCATTCGGAAATGGTATCATGGGGCAGCCAATCGGGAGGAACCATGCGTCAGCTCATTGCTGCAGTCTTCGCCTTGCTGTGCTGCCTGCCGGCATCCGCCCGCGACTTGCTGGTGATCGGCACCCACTTCGAACGCGTCTACGAGCGCGGCCAGGAAGGCGAGATCGTCGGCCTTGGCCCGGAAATCGTGCGGCTCATCGCCCAGCGCCTGGGCCACCGTGCCATTTTCGAGCTCTACCCCTGGTCGCGCGCCCAGGCCTTGGTGGCACAGGGCAAGGCCGACATCCTGGTGGGGCCGTACAAGACGTTCGAGCGCCAGCAACTGATGGCGTTCTCCAACCTTCCGTTCTACCGGGACCAGATGGTGTTTTACGTCCGCAAGGGCACCATGCAAGACTGGAACGGCGAGTATGGCACGCTGGCGGACCAGCGCATCGCCATCGTCAACGGCTGGGCCTACGGGGCTGCCTTCGACAAGGCGCGGCCGCAGATGCGGGTCGACGTCGTCAACAGCGTCGATAGCGGCTTGAAAATGCTGGCAGCCCAGCATGCCCACATGTTTGCCAGCAACCGGCGCAACACGGAGCCGGTGTTGGGCAGGCTGGGCCTGTCGGGCCAGCTGGCCATGCTGCCGCGCGTGATCGAAGTGCAGGATGGGTATTTCGCCTTTCCCAAGCGGCCAAGCGCGGACGCGCTGCGCAAGGAATTCGATGCCGAATTCCAGCGCATGGTCGATAGCGGCGAGTTGAAACGCCTCGGCCAGCGGCACGAAGTGAACGTGCCTTAGCGGCGTTCCGGCGTCAGCACGGTCGGCAATGCTTTCGGCAACGTGGCGGGATAGTCGCGGCTGAAATGCAATCCGCGGCTCTCGCGGCGCTGCAGCGCGCTGTTGACGATCAGCGAAGCCACTTCCACCAGGTTGCGCAGCTCCAGCAAGTCGCTGGTGATGCGGAAATGGCGGTAGTATTCGTCGATTTCTTCCTTCAACAGGGCGATGCGGTGCTGGGCGCGTTCGAGCCGCTTGGTGGTGCGCACGATGCCCACATAGTTCCACATGAAGCGGCGCAATTCATCCCAGTTGTGCGCGATGACCACTTCCTCGTCGGCATCGGTGACACGGCTTTCATCCCAATCGGGCAGGTAAGGCGAACCTTCCTTGTCTTGCGACAGGATGTCCTGGGCGCAGGCGCGGCCCACCACCACGCATTCGAGCAGGGAATTGCTGGCCAGGCGGTTGGCGCCATGCAGGCCGGTGCAGGCGGTTTCACCGACGGCGTACAGGCCAGGCAAGTCGGTGCGGCCAAACAGGTCGGTCACGATGCCGCCGCAAGTGTAGTGGGCTGCAGGCACGATAGGGATCGGCTGCCTGGTGATGTCAATGCCCAATTCGAGGCAGCGCGCATAGATGGTCGGGAAGTGCGAGACCAGGAACTCGGCCGGCTTGTGGCTGATATCCAGGTGGACATAATCGAGGCCGCGCTTCTTGATTTCGAAGTCGATGGCACGCGCCACCACGTCGCGCGGCGCCAGCTCGGCGCGCTCGTCGTGCGACAACATGAAGCGCTGGCCGGCCGCGGCGCCGGCTTCCGGCGGCAGCTTTAGCAAGCCGCCTTCGCCGCGGATCGCTTCGGTGATCAGGAAAGACTTGGCGTAAGGATGGTACAGGCAGGTCGGGTGGAACTGGATGAATTCCATGTTCGACACTCGGCAGCCGGCGCGCCAGGCCATGGCAATGCCATCGCCGCTGGCAGTGTCCGGATTGGTGGTGTACAGGTAGACTTTGCCGGCGCCACCGGTGGCCATCACCGTATGTTCCGCCGCGACCGTGTGGACCTGGCCGGTGTTCACGTCCTGCACGTACAGGCCATGGCAGCGGGGCTGGGAGTTGGCGGGGCGCGCACCGAGCTTGTCGGTCGTGATCAGGTCGATCGCACAGTGATGCTCGAACAGGCTGATATTCGGATGCGCACGCACTTTTTCTTCCAGCGTCACCTGCACCGCATGGCCGGTGGCATCGGCCGCGTGGATGATGCGGCGTTGGCTATGGCCGCCTTCGCGCGTCAAGTGGAAACCCAGTTCGGCATTTTCGTCGCGCGTGAACGGCACCCCAAGCCCGATCAGCCATTCGATCGCTTCGCGGCCGTGTTCGACGATGAAGCGGGTGGCGCCTTCGTCGCACAGGCCGCCGCCGGCCACCAGGGTGTCGGCGATATGCTGTTCATGGGAGTCGCCCGAATCCAGCACCGCAGCGATGCCGCCCTGGGCCCAGTTGCTGGCGCCATCGAGCAGGGCGCGTTTGGAAATGATGGCTACTTTGCGGCTTTCCGCCAAGTGGAGTGCTACAGAGAGGCCGGCCAGGCCACTGCCGACAATCACAACATCGAATTTCATGGTGTTTCGGGCTGCTTTTTCGTGTAATAGGCAACAATATAAACTATTTGGCGTTGCGCTGCCTCAAAAGCCCCACTGGCGGCATGCTGCATCATGGGGCCATGACCAAGAAGAAGCTGCTTGTGGTGGAGGATGACCTGGGCCTGCAAAAGCAATTGCGCTGGGCCCTGGACGCGTACGAGGTGGTGCTTGCCGCCAATCGCGACGCCGCCCTGGGCCAGTTGCGCCGCCACCAGCCCGCTGTCGTCACCATGGACCTGGGCTTGCCGCCGGAGCCGGACAATGCGCGCGAAGGTTTGCTGCTGCTGCAGCAGATGCTGGCGATCGCGCCGGACACCAAGGTCATCGTCCTGTCCGGCAACCAGGACCGGGAGAACGTGCTGAAGGCGATGGGCCTGGGCGCCTACGATTTCCACCAGAAACCGCTGGATGGCGATATGCTGCGCCTGATGGCCGAGCGCGCGTACTTCCTGCATTCGGTACAGCAAGACAACCGGCGCATGCTGCAGACCGAGGCCGATTCGCCACTGGCCGGGCTGGTGACGCGCGATCCGGGCATGCTGCGCGTCTGCCGCAGCATCGAGAAAGTGGCGCCCAGTTCCGCCACCGTGATGCTGATGGGGGCATCGGGCTGCGGCAAGGAGTTGCTGGCGCGCGGCTTGCACGCACTGAGCACACGCCGCGAGCGGCGCATGGTCGCCATCAATTGCGCCGCCATCCCGGAACACTTGCTGGAGAGCGAACTGTTCGGGTATGAGAAGGGTGCCTTCACCGGCGCCGAACGGCAGACGCTGGGCAAGATCGAACTGGCCGCCGGCGGCACCTTCTTCCTCGATGAAATCGGCGATATGGCCTTGCCGCTGCAGGCGAAGATGCTGCGCTTCCTGCAGGAGCGGGTCATCGAGCGGCTCGGCGGGCGCAGCGAGATCGCGGTCGACGTGCGCATCGTGTGCGCCACCCACCGCAACCTCAAAGCCATGGTCGATGAAGGGCGCTTCCGCGAAGACTTGTTCTACCGCCTCAGCGAAATCGTGCTGCTGGTCCCGCCGCTGCGCGAGCGCATTGGCGATGCCGTCCTGCTGGCGCAGCATTTCCGCCACCGCTTCCTGCAAAGCGAGGGGCGCCCGCCACTGCCTTTCCATCCCGATGCCCTGGCCGCCATCGAATCGTATGGCTGGCCGGGCAATGTGCGTGAAATCGAGAACTGCATCAAGCGTGCCGTGATCATGAGCGAGGGGCCGCATATCACGCTGGAGGACCTGGGTTTGCCGCCGGGCGCGCCGCAAGCCGAGAACGTCGACTTGCGCGAAGCGCGTAACGCCGCCGAATACCGGGTCATGGTCAAAGCGCTGGCCCGGACCGGCGGCAATATCGCGCGCGCGTCGGAACTGCTGGGTGTCAGCCGCCCCACGCTGTACGATTTAATGAGCCATCACGGCATCAAGTGACCCGGGTTCGCGCCATTCGTGCGCCGCCTTCAATTGCTGCCGCAGTCCTGGCAAGGGGAAGCCCAGCGCGTAGGCCTTGTGCGCGGCCGCCAAGGCGCGGGGCCAGGATTTGCCGCGCACATGGGCCAGGCCGAGGTTATACCAGGCCACCGCATTGTCGGGCTGCACATCGACCGCCGCCTGCAGCTGTTGTGCCGCTTCCTCATTGCGCTTCAGCGCCAGCAGATAGGCGCCGAACAGCGCACGGGTCGCGCCATCCTCGGGCAGGTAGGCCAGCGCGCGCTGAAAATAGCATTCCACCGAGTGGCGCGCGCCGGGTACGTGCGCCTTCTTGCTGCGCAGGGCGAGCCGCGCCATCGCCGCCAGCGCACGGGGATGGTTGGGGAAGTGTTCCAGCGTATAGCCGATATCGCTGGCGAGCGAGCCTGTCATGCCGCGGCTCAGCGCTTCCACCTGCGGGCCGAAGTGGAATTGCTCCACTACGGCCAGGCCCTTGGCGTCTTCGGCATTGTGGTAGTCGCCCCCGGTACCGCCCTTGCTGTAGGGCGGGCAGTCGGCCGCGAGCGCGGCAAGCAGGATCAGGTAGCCGGGCATGGGCTTGCGCCTTCTTCGAGCCGACGGGTATCGAACACCAGCTCGGGCCAGGAGTCGGGGCCGCCGGACAGGTGCAGGTAGGGCCGGCGGTTGGCCAGCATCAGTTGCCAGCGCCCGATGCCGAAGAACGTGGCGCTGCCCAGGGCAATCGTGCCAATGCGGCGGTGGGCGCGCAGCGAGCCCGGGTTGAAGGCGGAAATCCTGCTGCAAGTCCAGCGCACGCCGCGCGCGTACATGCGGCGGTTGGCCTCGTCCCACAGGCGGCAGAAGGCCGTGCCGAGGCGCAGGCGGGGCTCCACGTAGACGTCATAGTCCCAGCAGGCATCGGGCGAGGGCAGGCAGTAGCGCGCCCGCACCTCGTCTTCCTGATAGGCGCCGAACTGGTACCACAAGATCGCGGCAAGCTCCCCGCCTTTCCAGGCCGCGATGTTGCAGCCGCCCTGGCGCAGGCGTGCGGCAACCACTTCGCGTGGCCGCGGATAGGCCGCCGGAAGTTCCGCCACGGTCGTCATCGGACGGAACACCAGGCTGCCCGGCGTGGCGCGCATGGCGCTGGCGGGCACGCGTTGCGCCATGAACTGGTAGCGCCACACCTGGCAGCCGAGACAGCGCAGGGCGCGCGCAGCCAGGTACCAGGCAGTGTTGCCGGCACCAAGTTCAGCAAGCGTGTGCAGGATGCGGGTGGCCATGGATCCATTACAGCAAAGCCTTGCGCCAGCCCTTTGAGCTAGCGCAAGCTTCGACGCGTGCAGCGTGCCTAGACTGGAAGCTCCAGGGAGGAGATGCCATGCTGACTGTGCTGATGGCGACATACAACGGCGCCGGGACCTTGCCGAAAGTGCTGGACGCTTATACCCGCTTGCACAGCCCGGAAGAAGGCTGGCGTCTGCTGGTGGTGGACAATGGCAGCGATGACGGGACGCGCGAGCTGCTGATGTCCTATGCCAGCCGCCTGCCGCTGCACTATACCTGCGAACCGCGCCGCGGCAAGAACGCCGCCCTCAACCATGGCCTCGGGCTTGCCATGCAGGGGCCCGAAACCCGTCTTTTCGTCTTCACCGACGACGATGCGACACCTGAGCGCGACTGGCTGCTGCGCTACGCCGACGCCGCCACACACCGCCCGGGCTATGCGATTTTCGGCGGCAGCATCGTGCCCGACTGGGGACAGGCGCCGCCGGAATGGCTGTTGCGGTTGGTCCCCTGCGGCTTGACTTACGGCTTGACCGACCCGCAGCTGCCTGAAGGCCCGGTGTACCCTGGCCTGGTCTGGGGCGCCAACATGGCGGTGCGCGGCGAAGTGTTCCGCGATGGCTACCGCTTCGACGAAACGATCGGACCGGCGGCCGGCGACTATGCGATGGGCGGGGAAGTCAGCTTTACCCGATTGCTCGAAGGCGCCGGTTACCAGTCCTGGTTCTGTCCGGCGGCGCGGGTGGCGCACCAGATCCGCCCGGCACAGTTGACCGCCGGCTGGGTGATCGCGCGGGCACGCCGCTACGGCCGCGGCGCCTGCCGCCTCGCCAGGCCGGGGCAGTTCGCGGAATGGTTTGGCGCACCGCGCTGGATGCTGCGTAAATATGTGCAGGAGCTTGCCGGCCTGGCATCGGCCATGCTGCTGCGCCAGCCCGAACGCATCTTCCTGCGCCGCTGGGAACTGGCCTATCTGGGCGGCTATATCGCCGAGGCGGCGGCGGCGTCCAGGCGGCCGGCGTCGCCGCGCATCCTGATTACCAGTTTCTCCGGTGAGCTGGGCGGCATGGAGATGCGGATGCTGGACGAGGCCCGCTTCCTGAAAGGCGTGGGCTACGATTGCGTGCTGGCGCCGCCGCGCTTCCGTGGTGACGAGCGCTGGCGCCAGTCGGCACAGGACGAGTGCGTGGAAGTGGCGGACTTGAAGGTGCCGCCCTTGCTGGAGGAATGGCCGTGGCGGCGCCTGAACCGCTTGCGTGCGATGGCCTTTGCTGCGCCAGCCCTGCGGCGCCTGCGTCCTGACCTGGTGCATATTGCGTTTTGCTGGACCACCTACGGCGCCAGCGCCTTGTGGCTTTCGCAGCACTGCGGCGTACCGGCCGTGATCAGCGTCCACAATGCCTTCCCGCCGACTGAATTCAACGACTGGCAGCGCGACTTGCTGCGGCGGGCGATGGCAGCGGTGAAAGGGGTCTACGCCGTTTCCGGTTCGGCGATGAACCATTTCCTGGCGCTATACCGTCCCTGGCTGCCAGCCGGCGTAAGGCTGGCGGTGATTCCGAATTGCGTGGATGTCGGACGCTTCCGCCCCTGCATGCGGCGCCGTGCCGCGGCGCGCCGGCAATGGGGGATCGGCGACGACGACGAAGTGATCGGCTGCGTCGGCCGTTTATCGGCGCAGAAGCGTCCCGACGAGCTGCTGGCAGTATTCGCGCATCTGGCAAGAAGCAGGCCGCGCCTGAAGCTGATGCTGGTGGGCACCGGGCCACTGGAATCGTCCTTGCGCGATGCGGTACGCCGCCAGCGTTTGAGCCGGCGTGTGATCTTCACGGGCTTCCAGTCCCAGGTGGAAAACATCATCCCTGCCATGGACCTGCATTTACTGGTCAGCCGGCGCGAAGGGTTCGGCATCGCCACGATCGAGGCCATGGCCTGCGGCGTGCCAGCCCTGGCGACGCGCGTGCCAGGCAGCGAGGATATCCTGCAAGACAGCGCCGGCGGCCTGTTGTTGACGCCAGGCGACGTCGACCACGCCGTGACCTCGATTGCCGCCTTGCTGGACGATTCGGAGCGGCGCCGGGAAATGGGCCGCCAGGGCAGGGCGGAGGTCGAGGCACGCTATGCCGTTCCCGTGGTAAGCGCCCAGGTGGAAGCCTTCTATGACGGACTGGCCTGATGCAAGGGCTGACACGCAATTTCGCGCTGGGGTTTGCCGAGAAATACCTGCAGGCCGGACTGGCGCTGGCGTCCTCCATGATCCTGGCCCGTTTGCTGTCGCCGGCGCAAATCGGCGTCTATTCGATTGCCGCGGTGCTGACCGCACTGGCGCAAGTGTTCCGCGACCTGGGTACCAGCCAGCTGCTGGTGGCCAGGCCGACCTTGCCGCCATCCGACCAGCGCGCCTTGCTGACGATTTCGCTGGCGATGGGAGGTTTGCTAGCGCTGCTGCTTGCCAGCCTGGCCGGGCCGCTGGCCGCCTTCTACCGCCAACCGCAACTGGCCGAGGTACTCCACATCCTGGCCCTGAACTTTCTGCTGGTGCCGTTTTCATCCCAGGTGACGGCCATGCTGCGGCGGGAATTGCGCGCCGCCGCGCTACTGCGCATCAGCATGAGTTATTGCTGCGTGCAATTCGCGGCGACCATCGCCCTGGCCGCAGCCGGCATGGGTCCTTGCGCCCTGGCCTGGGGCAGCTTTGCCGCCACACTGGCCGGATTCGCGGCGGCGCTGCTGCAGCAGCCGCCGGGCATGGCGTGGCGCCCCGGGTGGCGAGGGGTGCGCGAACTGCTGCGGCCCGGCAGCATGGCCGTGACGGGTACTGCCATCGACGAGGTGGGCGTGGTGGCGCCCGACCTGGTGGCCGGCAAACTGCTCGGGGTTGAAGAAGTGGCGCTGCTTGGGAAAGCGCAATCGCTGTTGGCAATCTTCAATCAGGCCGTCACCAGTGCCGTCTCGCCAGTGGTGTTCCCCCTGTTCGCACGGCAGGCCCGCGAAGGCGGCAATCCCGTCCAGGCCTATCTGTCGGCAGCGGCCTGCATCACGGCACTCGCATGGCCATTCTTCCTGTATGCCGGCCTGTTTGCCGCACCGCTTGTGGTGATGCTGTACGGTGAACAGTGGCGGGGCAGCGTACCTTTGATCAGGATCATATGCGGCGCAGCGGCGCTGTATAGCATGTTCAGTATGGTGCGCCATTTGCTGGTGGCGACCGGGCATATCGCCGCCCAGACCAGCATCGATGCCGTCTCGGTCGCCATGCGCCTCGCGATACTGGTGCCGGCGGCCATGCTTGGCCTGGAGTGGCTGGCGCTTGCAGTGGCGCTGAGCCTGGCCTTTCGCTGCTGGATGGTGGCGCGCTGCCTGCGCCGCCTCTACGGCCTGGGCCCGGCGAGCTTGCTGGGCAATGCGCGCAAGAGTGCATGGGCCGCGGTAGCAGCCGTGACGCCCGGCATCGTGGCGGTTGCCGCCGCCAGTCCGGCCGAACCGGGGTTGCCGCATATGCTTGCCGGCGCCGGCGCCGGTGCGCTCGGCTGGGGCTTGGCAATCTGGCTGCAGCAGCATCCGCTGGCCGCCATCCTGCGCCGTGCGGGCTGGCAGCAATGAGGGGGAACTTATGCGTGTCGGAATCCTGTCCTATCCCATGTTGTTCCAGCGCGAAGGTGGGCTGCAGGTGCAGGTGCGCGAAACGGTCTCGGCGCTGAACCGCCTGGATGCCGCAATGTCGGCGGAACTGGTCGATCCGGCACGCCAGAAACTGGCGGAGTTCGACCTGATCCACGTCTTCTCCGCCTTCAACGGCAACTTCCGGGTGGTGGAGTCGGCGGTCGAATTGGGCGTGCCGGTGGTGCTGTCGCCGCTGGTGTCGCCAGCCTGGAACCGCAACAGCGGCTTTCGCGCCCGCGTGGCGGACCGCCTGGCAGGCCGCATTTCCTCCTTCAACCTGCAAACCAGCTATGCGCAGACCAAGCGCGCCCTGCAACTGGCCGACCTGGTGATCGCCCTGGGCGACGCGGAACGCGAAGCGATCGTGAGCGGCTTCCTCACCGAGCGTGCCAAGATCCGCGTTTTCCCGAATGGCATAGGCCGCCAGTTTTTCAGCGCCAAGGCTGAATTGTTCCGCCACCGCACCGGCATCGTGGGGCCGTTCGTATTGACCGTTGGCGCGGTGTCGCCCTACAAGAACCAACTGGGCCTGGCGCGCGCACTGGAAGGCAGTGAACTGCCGCTGGTGATGATCGGCCCGGTCGGGCGCGAAGAACATGGCTATCTTCAAGAGGTACTGCGCTCGCCCTGGGCGCGCTGGCTTGGGGCGCTGGACCATGAAGACCCTTTGCTGGCCAGCGCCTACGCCGCGGCCGCCGTGGTGGCGCTGCCAAGCCAAGGTGAGATCTTCCCCTTGTCGGTACTGGAAGCCCTGGCCGCCGGCACACCGGTGGTGATGACGCAGGAAAGCGCCTTGCACCTGGAGGGCGCCGAAGGCATGCTGCGCAAGGTGGCCTGGGATGACCGGGCGGGCCAGCGCGCCGCGATCGTGGGACTGGCGGCCCGCCCGCCGGAGCGCGCCACCGTGCAGGCGATGGTCGAACAATTCACCTGGCAGCGCGTTGCCGGTCAGGTTGCCGCCTGCTACCGAGAGCTGGTCCCTGCCGATGTTGTTTAACTCATTCGCCTTTATTTTCCTGTTCCTGCCCTTGGTCCTGGCGGGCTACCAGTTGTTGCGCCGGCACGGCGTCGCCTGGCTCGCGATCTGCTCGCTGTTCTTCTATGCCTGGTGGGACTGGCGCTTCCTGCCGCTGCTCCTGCTCTCGATCTGTGTCAATTACTGCGCCGGAGATGCCATGTGCCGTGTTGCCGGCCGCAGGCGCGCGCTGGTGTTCGCTTTCGCGCTCGCCTTCGATCTTGGATTGCTCGGCTGGTTCAAGTATGCCGCCTTCCTGTTCGGCGTCACGACCGGAGTGCCGCTGCCAATCGGCATTTCCTTCTTCACTTTTACCCAGATCGCTTTCCTGGTCGATTGCTGGCGCGGCGTCGCGCGCGAACCGCGCTTTGCTCCGTATGTGCTGTTCGTGAGCTACTTTCCGCACCTGGTGGCCGGGCCGGTTCTGCACCACGCGGAAATGATGCCGCAATTTCGTAATGGACGTGCGCTGTCGGCCGCGGATCTCGCCTTGGGCCTGACCATCTTTGCCATCGGCTTGGGAAAGAAGGTGCTGGTGGCGGACAATCTTGCCCCGCTCGCCAATCCGGTGTTCGGCGCAGGCGCCGTACCCCGGTTGCTCGATGCCTGGATCGGCACCCTGGCGTACAGCATGCAGCTCTACTTCGACTTTTCCGGCTATTCCGACATGGCGATCGGACTGTCGCTGCTGTTCGGGGTGCGCCTGCCCGAAAACTTCGATTCCCCCTACCAGGCGCGCAACATCTCTGAATTCTGGCGGCGCTGGCACATGACCTTGTCGCGCTTCCTGCGCGACTACCTGTACATCCCACTGGGCGGCAACCGTCATGGCGAATGGCGCCGGCGGCGCAACCTGATGCTGACGATGGTGCTTGGCGGCGCCTGGCACGGCGCCGGCTGGACCTTCCTGGCCTGGGGCGCCATGCATGGCTTGTTCCTGGTCCTGCAGCAGCGCTTCGGTGGCGGCCCGGCGCGTTGGTGGGACCGGCCGCTCACCTTTCTCGTGGTGCTGCTGGCCTGGGTACCGTTCCGCGCACCAGACTTGGCGAGCGCCCTGCAAATCTGGGGCGGGATGGCCGGCTTCCATGGCCTCGGTTTGCCGCACGCCCTGGGCGGCCCGGGGCTGCAATGGGCACCGGCCAGCGGCATCGGCCTGCCGCTGCTGCTGACGGCCTCGATCGCCGCATGGTTCGGGCCAAACACGCGCCAGTTGGTGTCGCGCCATTGGCGCGGGACGCTGCGCCATGCCGGCGCGGTGGCCGCCTTGCTGCTGGTGTGCGTGTTCAGCATGAACCAACCGACGGAATTCCTCTACTTCCAATTCTGATTTGACGTTGTCCTCCCCGCCCTAAAGGACGGGGATTCCTGCAGCCAGCGTCGCACGTCCGCGA
>CBFGQI010000030.1:0-45638 GCA_965650885.1 uncultured Oxalobacteraceae bacterium | reverse complement strand
GGCGCCGTCCCGCGCATCGTGCGCATCAAATAAGAAAGGGCCGACATGCGCCGTTACCTCCTCGCCGCCCTGCTGGCCGGCTGTTTCGCCAGCGCGGCCCAGGCGGCATTCCAGGTGCCAGGGTTTGAACTGGTGCAGACCGCGCCGGTTGAAACCACGCTTTCGAGCCCCGACCTGCGCGGGCCGATCGAAGTGTGGACGGAACTGTTCGACAACGCGAAATCGGAAATCTGCATCGGACAGTTTTATGTTGCCAGCGTGCCCGGTGCGCCATTCGAGAAAGTCATCGAGCGCCTGGAAGCGGCGGGCAAGCGCGGCGTGAAGATCCGCTTCCTGATCGACAGGAAGGGTGTTGCCGGCTTGTCGGAAAAGGCGACCGTGGAGCGCCTGCGCGCCATCCCCAACCTGGAGATGCGCGTGCTGGACGTCAACCAGCTGACCGGCAACGGCATCATCCACGCCAAGTACCTGACGGTGGACCGCAACGTGGCCTTCGTCGGCAGCCAGAACTTCGATTGGCGCGCCTTCACGCACATCCACGAAACGGGCTTGCGCATCACCGACGCGAAGATCGTCGGCCAGGTGCAGGCGATCTTCGACCAGGACTGGTCGGCGCAAGCCGCGCTGGCGGCCGGCAAGGCCGTGGCGCCATTGCAGGCAAAGTCCGCAATCCTCGCCAGCGCGCCGTCGGCGGCTTCGCTGGGATCGGCGTTGCCGCAAGAGGCCAGCTTCCTGGTTGCCAGCCCGGCCGCATTCAACCCGGCCGGCGTGGCTGATTCGGAAACCGTGCTGCCTGCGCTGCTGGCCGATGCGAAGCAGGAAATCCGGGTTTCGATGCTCGATTACGCGCCATTGAGCTATGGCCCGGGCGGAACGCGCCCGTTCTACGCCGTGGTCGACAATGCGCTGCGCGCCGCCGCCACGCGCGGCGTCAAGGTCAAGCTGCTGGTGTCGAACTGGAACACCGAAAAGCCGGCCATCTTTCACCTGAAATCGCTGGCCATGTTGCCGAACGTGGAAGTGCGCGTCGTGACGCTGCCGAAAGCGTCCACCGGCTTCATCCCGTTCGCCCGCGTCTGGCACAGCAAGACCATGGTCATCGACGGCAAACTCGCTTGGGTCGGCACCAGCAACTGGGCTGGCGGCTACTTCGACCTGTCGCGCAATATGGAAGTCGTCATGCGCAACGCCGACATGGCCAAGCGCCTGTATGCCTTGCAGGAGCAGGCCTGGAGTTCGCCGTATGCGGCGCCGCTCGATATCAATAAAGATTACCCGAAACCGAACAAAGGGAAAGAGGAATGAAGAAGCTTGCACTGATCGCGGCGCTGTCCGGCGCCTTCCTGTCGACCAATGCCATGGCCTGGGGCAATGCCGGCCATCGCATCGTGGGCGCGATCGCCGACAACCTGATCAAGGGTTCCAACGCCGAAAAGCAAGTGGCCATGCTGCTGCAACCGGGCGAAAACCTGGAGCAGGTCGCCAACTGGGCCGACTGCGTGAAGGGCACTTATTGCGGTCCGCAGACGCCGGAAATGAACGAGTACGTGGCGGCCCATCCCAAGCACACCGAATACCACTACACCGACGTCCCGTTCCAGCTGACCGAATACCACCTGCACGGCGTGGGCACGGCCGAACACGACGTGGTGCAGACGCTGCAGCAATGCATCGCGACGCTGCAGGGCAAGGGCGACGGCAAGTTCACCAAACGCCAGGCCTTGCTGATACTGACCCACCTGGCGGGAGACATCCACCAGCCGCTGCACGTCGGCGCCGCCTTCGTCGACAAGGAAGGCAAGTTCGTGGTGCCGAAGTCGGAAAAGGAAGTCGATTCCCTCAACATCTTCGATTCGCGCGGCGGCAACAACCTGCAGATGGATGAAGCGGCGCTGAAAGCGGCCAGCGCCAGGACCATCCCTGGCGAAGACGAAGAGAAGCCGAAGTACCCGACCAAACCATTCCATTCGTACTGGGACACCACGGCGGTCGATTACGCCATGCGCCGCAGCAGCATGCGCACGGTGGACAAGTTCACCCAGTGGGCGATCGACGGCAAGCCGGTGGTCACGCTGCCGAAAGGCGACATCGGCACCTGGCCGGTGCAGTGGGCCAACGATTCGCTGGCGGTTGCCAAGCAGGCATATGCCGACGTGACAGTGGGCGTGGCCAGCAGGCAGACCAGCCGCAGCGGCACTTCCTACATGGTGTGGGCGATGTCGGTGCCCGACAGCTACCCCGTGCCATCGTCCGCCATCGCCCGCGAACAGCTGATCAAGGGCGGCTACAACCTGGCCGGCCTGTTGCAGCGCATCTGGCCGTGAGTTGAACCATGTCCGGCCAGCCCACCCCAGCAAGCAAGCTTCCCGCCGGCGTCTGGGTGCTGGGGCTGGTCAGCATGCTGATGGATACTTCCTCGGAAATGATCCACAGCCTGCTGCCGCTGTTCATGGTCGGCACCCTGGGCGCGAGCGCCCTGGCGGTCGGCATCCTTGAAGGGCTGGCGGAAGCGATCGCGCTGGCTGTCAAGGTATTCTCCGGCACCCTGAGCGACTACCTGGGCAAGCGCAAGATGCTGACCGTGCTTGGTTACGCACTGGCCGCCCTGTCCAAACCCCTGTTTGCCGTCGCCGGTTCGATGACGGCGGTGACCACGGCCCGCCTGCTGGACCGCGCCGGCAAAGGCATCCGCGGCGCGCCGCGCGATGCCTTGCTGACCGACTTGACGCCGCCGCAAGTACGCGGCGCGGCCTTCGGCTTGCGCCAGGCACTCGACACGGTGGGCGCCTGCGCCGGGCCGTTGCTGGCTTCCGGACTGATGCTGCTGTGGGCCAACGACTTCCGGCGGGTGTTCTGGGTGGCCGTGATCCCTGGCGTGCTTGCCGTCGTGCTGCTGGTGGCCGGCGTGCGCGAGCCGGCACGCCAGGCCGGCCAGCTGCGCGTCAATCCCCTGCGGCGCGACCAGTTGCGCAAGCTGGAATGGGCCTATTGGCGGGTGGTCCTGCTCGGCGTGCTGTTCATGCTGGCGCGGTTCAGCGAGGCGTTCCTCGTGCTGCGCGCCCAGGAACGCGGCATGGGCCTGGCCCAGGTGCCGCTGGTGATGGGCGCCATGAGCCTGACCTATGCCCTGTCGGCGTATCCCTTCGGCAAACTGTCGGACCGCGTCAGCCATGCCTGGCTGCTGGCGCTGGGCTTGCTGGTGCTGGTGGCTGCCGACGCAGTGCTGGCCCTGGCTGGCGGCTGGGCTGGCGTATTTGCCGGGGTGCTGCTGTGGGGCCTGCACATGGGCATGACGCAAGGCTTGCTGTCGGCCATGGTGGCCAATGCGGCGCCGGACCAGCTGCGCGGTACCGCCTTTGGCCTGTTCAACCTGGCATGCGGCGCCGCTTTGCTGTTGGCCAGCGCCCTGGCCGGGCTGCTATGGGACCGCTATGGTCCGGTCTTCACGTTCGGCGCGGGCGCCGCCTTTGCGCTGTTGACGCTGGCGATGCTGGCGCTGTTGCCCAAGGCCGGCGGCACGGCTACCTGAGCCACAGCTCATTGCGCTGCAGCGGCGTTTCCGGCGGCAGCGCGGGATTCGGCAAATCGATGACGTGCCGCCTGCCAATCTGGGCACGCTCGATCTCCTTCCCTTTGTGCCGACGCAGCAGGGCGGCCAGCGTGCCGTCGCGCACCAGCCTCTCCATGCCGGCCGTGATGCGCTCGGCCAGCTTGTACCCCTCGGCGTCGCGCCGCACGAAAAAATAGCGCGGCAGCGGGTAGTGCAGCATCAGCGTCGGCTCGATCACGATGCTGGGGCGGACCTTGCGGTTGGCCTCGTATTCGCGCGCCGCCTCGTCAATGGCGCGCGGGAAGAAATCGAAACGGCCTCCTTCCAGCATGCCCATCAGGGCATCGGGACGCTGCGCCTCCACCACGCTGATGCCGGCGGACGACAGGATGTCCGCATCCACCCAGTCCTGTCCCTGGCCGGCGCTGAAGCGCCGCAAGTCGTCCAGCGTGCGCACGGAAGCAAAGCGGGGCACGTCGGCTTTGCGTACCAGCAGCAGCCGCATGCCCATCAGTCCGCGGTCGATGGGGATGCGGATGGGCCGGAAACGGGACTCGAGTCCGCGGTCGGTGGCGCGGGCGATGACGTTGATGTGGCCATCCGCTGTGGCCAGTTCCTGCACCATGCGCGCGACCGACATTGGTTCGCGCCATGGGGTCAGCGTGTAGCGGCCATGGGTGGCCTTGGTGCTCTGCAGTGCCGCGCGCAGGACGATCCAGTCGAATTCGCTACGGTTGTCGGCGACGGTGAAATACTGCGGGAACACGACCCGCGTGTCGGCCGCGTGCAGGTTGAAGCAGAGGCAAGATAGTATTGCTTGCAACAGGCGTCGGACCATGGTGGCACCCCCTTCGCGCTGCTGAATATAGCATGGTGCCGCGTCCGCCGGCGCCAGCTGTCGCTGGCGCGCGGTGAAAGGAAGTTGCGCTTAGCGCGACTTGACGAACGGTACGCCAATGGCTTTCGGCGCGACCGACTTGGCCATCAGGCCGGCCAGCACGATCACGGTGACGACGTAAGGCACCATCTGGATCAGGGCCCCCGGGATGCGGCCGATCACCGGCAAGTCCACGCCCTCGAGCTGGATCTGCACGGCGCCGAAGAAGCCGAACATCAGGCAGCCCAGGAAGGTGTACACCGGGCGCCAGTTGCCGAACACCATGGCGGTCAGCGCCAGATAGCCGGCACCGGCCGACATGTCGCGCAGGAAGAAGCCCGATTGCACGACAGCCAGGTAGGCACCGGAGAAGGAGCACAGCACGCCTGCAATCAGCATGGCAGCGTAGCGGGTGCGTTCCACCGACACGCCGGCGGCATCGGCTGCATGCGGGTTTTCGCCGCAGGCGCGCAGGCGCAGGCCGAAGCGCGAGTGGTACAGGAACCAGTGCACCAGCGGCACCAGGATGAAGGCCAGGTAGACCAGCACCGAGTGGCCGCCAATCAGCTTGGTGTAGAACCAGCCCAGGAAGGGCACGTCGGCCACGGCGGCGCTGCCCGGCAGCACCACGTCGAACAGGCGCGCTTCGCCCAGGTCCGGCGTGCGGCCGCCTTGCTGGAAGAAGTATTGCGCGACCACGAAAGTCAGGCCGCTCATGGCGATGTTGATGGCGATGCCGCCTACCAGCTGGTTGCCCTTCTGGGTGATGGCGACGAAGCCTTGCAGCATGGCCAGCGCGACGGAGACGCCCATGCCGGCCAGGATGCCGAACCATGGGTTCTGGGTTGCAAATGCGACGGCGGCGGAGACGAAGGCGGAAGCCAGGATCTTGCCCTCCAGGCCGATGTCGATCACGCCGGAGCGTTCGGCGAACAGGCCGGCCATGGCGGCAAAAATCAGCACCGGCGCATTGCGCACGGTGGAGACGATGATGGAGCCCAGGTGGAGATCTTCGAATGTCATGGTCTTATCCCTTGCGCGATTTGAGCAGCTTGATGATGGCCGGGGCGTACAGGTTTTCCATCGCGCCGCAGAACAGGATGATCAAGCCCTGGATGAAGATGAAGGTTTCGGTCGGGATGTTCGGCTTTTCCAGCGACAGGTCGAAGCCGCCCTGGATCAGGGCGCCGAACAGCACGGAGGACAGGAAGATGCCGACCGGGTGCTGACGGCCCATCAGCGCAATCGCGATGCCGACAAAGCCCGCGCCGCCGACGAAGTTGAGCGACAGGTAGTGGGTCGAACCCATGATGGAGTTGACCGAGCCCAGGCCGGCCAGCGCGCCGGAAATCAGCATGACGATGATGATCATGGCGCTGATCTTCACACCGGCGTAATGGGCGGCATGCTGGTTCAGGCCCAGCGCGCGCACCTTGTAGCCCCAGGACGAGCGCCACATCACGATGCCGTACAGCGCCAGCGCAATGATGGCGAAGAAGAAGCTGATATTCAGCGGGGTGTCGCCCAGCACCGGGAACCAGTCGCCCAGGCGCGGCATTTCGGCGGCGCTCGAGAACACGCGCGAAGCGGTATTCTGCTCGCCCGGCGGGATCAGGTATTTCACGATCACGAAGTTCATCAGCGAGGCGCAGATGAAGTTGAACATGATGGTGGTCACCACAATGTGCGAGCCGCGCTTGGCTTGCAGGTAGCCTGGGATGAAGGCCCACAGCGCGCCGAACAGGGCGGCACCCGCGATGCCGGCCGCGATCAGCAGGTACCAGGGCAGGGTGGCGTCGAAGGCCAGCATGGCCAGCGTCAGGCCAAGGCCGCCGAAATACATCTGGCCTTCCGCACCGATGTTGAACAGGCCGGCTTGCATCGCGATCGACACGGCCAGGCCGGTGAACACGAAGGTCGAGGCGTAGAACAGGGTGTAGGACAGCCCTTCCGGATTGACGACGGCGCTGTTGATCAGGATCTGCAGCGATTCCAGCGGGTCTTCGCCCATCAGGTGGATCGCCAGCGCGGCCACCAGCAGGGCGGACAGCAGGTTCAGGATGGGGAGGACAAAGCCGGTTGCCCAGCGTGGCATATCGTTCGTGGTCATGGTCAGTGTTTATGCATGCCACCCATCAGCAAGCCGATGCGGGTGGTGTCGAATTCGTCGATTTTCAGTTCGCCGGTGATTTTGCCGCCGCACATCACGAGGATGCGGTCGGCCAGGGCGCGCACTTCTTCCAGTTCCACCGACACCAGCAGGATCGCCACGCCCTGGTCGCGCAGGGCCAGCAGCTGGGTGTGGATCGATTCGATGGTGCCGATGTCCACGCCGCGCGTCGGCTGGCCGACCAGCATCAGCTTGGGCTTGGCCAGCACTTCGCGCGCGATCACCACTTTCTGCTGGTTGCCGCCGGAGAGCAGGCCGATGCGCAAGTCGGGATTGGCCGGACGCACGTCGAATTCCTTCAGCAGGCCGGCGCAGCGCTGGGCGATGCCCTTGAAGTCGATCAGGCCCCACTTGTTCTTCACCTTGTCCTGGTAGCCGAAGAAGGTGTTCTGCATCACGGAGAAGGCCTTGATCACGCCGTCGCGCAGGCGGTCTTCCGGCACGTGGCCGATGCCCAGTTCGCGGAACCTGGTCGGCAGTCCGTCGGCATCGCTGCGGCCGGCGAAGGGCAGGGGCTTGCCTTCGAAGTCCACTTCACCGGAGGTCGGCAGCTTCATGCCGGACAGAATTTCCATCAGCTCGGACTGGCCGTTGCCGGAGACGCCGGCAATGGCCACGATTTCGCCGGCGCGCAAGGTGAAGCCGATGTCCTGCAGCAATTTGACGCCGTTGCTGTCGGCCAGCTGCAGGTTCTTCACTTCCAGCACCGGCTTGCCCGGGTTATAGGCGCCGCGCGGCAGGTTGTTCTCGATCGGGCGGCCCACCATCATCTGCGCCAGTTCTTCCTTGCTGGTGTCGGCGGTCTGCACCGCGCCGACCACGCGGCCGCCGCGCATCACGGTGACGGTGTCGGTGATGTCCTTGATCTCCTGCAGCTTGTGGGTGATCAGGATGATGGTCTTGCCCTGTTCCTTGAACAGGCGCAGGATTTCGAACAGCGACTCGGTCTCCTGCGCGGTCAGCACGGCGGTCGGCTCGTCCAGGATCAGGATGTTGGCCGAGCGGTAGATCTGCTTCAGGATTTCCACGCGCTGCTGGGCGCCGACGGACAGGTCGTGGATGGTGGCCAGGGGATCGACGTCCAGGCGATAACGTTCGCAAATCTCGCGCAGCTTTTTCTCGGTGTCGGCGCGGTGCTCGCGCAGGCGGAAACCGCCTTCGCTACCAAGCATCACGTTGTCCAGCACCGTCATGTTCTCGACCAGCATGAAGTGCTGGTGCACCATGCCGATGCCCAGGCGGATCGCCTCGTGCGAGTTGTGGATGTGCTGCACTTTGCCGTCCAGCAGGATCTCACCGCCATCCGCGCGGTAATAGCCGTACAGGATGCTCATCAAGGTCGACTTGCCGGCGCCGTTCTCGCCCACCAGGCCATGGATGGCCCCTTTGGCGATGGAGAAGCTGACGTCCGTATTCGCCTTGACCGCCCCAAAGTGCTTGGAGATGTTGCGGAATTCTACTGCTGGCGTCATAGGGATTTTCGGGTCTTATTTACTGAAAAACGCGCCGGACGGGGTTCCCCGTCGGCGCGTTCTCGTTAATGGAACTGCAGGTCAGGCCGGGCAAGCGGCATTGGTGGTGCGGATATCGATGACCTTTACCTTGCCATCGATGATGTCCTTGCGCGCGCCCATGACTTTCTTTTCGATCTCAGGCGTGATCAGCTTGCGGTTGTTGGCGTCCAGTGCCCAATCCACGCCGCCTTCCTTGATGCCCTTGGCGGTCACGCCGGCCTTCCAGGTACCGTTCTTCACCTGCATGAAGGAGTCGTACACGGCATTGTCGACGCGCTTGACCATGGAAGTCAGCACCGAGCCGGGATACAGATGGTTCTGGTTGGAGTCCACGCCGATCGACAGCTTGCCTTTTTCCTTGGCGGTCTGCAGGGTGCCCATGCCGGAACCGCCGGCCACCGCGAACACCACGTCCACGCCGCGGTCGAACTGGGCACGCGCCAGTTCGCCACCCTTGGCAGGGTCGTTCCAGGCGGCGGAAGTGGTGCCGACCATGTTGGAAATCACTTCGGCTTTCTTGTCCACCGATTTGGCGCCTTGTGCATAGCCGCAGGCGAAGGTGCGGATCAGCGGAATGTCGATGCCGCCGATAAAGCCCAGTTTCTTGGTCTTGGATGCCATGGCCGCCGCCACGCCGACCAGGTACGAACCTTCTTCTTCCTTGAACGTCACGGAATTGACGTTATTGCCTTGCGCCACGCCGTCAATCAGCACGAACTTCACGTTCGGGAATTCCTTGGCGACTTTCTGCACGGCCTGGGTCTGGGCGAAGCCGATCGAAGCGATCAAGTCCAGCTTCTTGCGCGCCAGGCCGCGCAGCACTTGCTCGGCCTGGGTGTCGCTGCTGGCTTGAACTTCAGTGAACTTGATGCCGGTGTCCTTCTTGAAGCGCTCGGCGCCTTCGAAAGCGGACTGGTTGAACGACTTGTCGAATTTGCCGCCAGCGTCATACACGATGGCCAGTTTCGGATCGGCCGCGTTTGCGCTGGCCACCACCGTAACTGCTGCGATCATCATGCTAAGTTGTTTGATTTTCATGTAAGGGCTCCGTCGAAGTTCGTTATTGTATATTTTTATGGAGTGCCTCGTTCCGCTTTTTCGTGCCAATACAAGCCACGGCACCATGTAGCTTGCCAACAACACACAAATGCAATTTTTATACATACACCCTTGATTAATTCTTGGGCACGTAATCAAACTGCAATCACCTGTTCAACCGACTGAATCTGCTTGTCAGGGCATGGATTCGTGGCTCACTACTATGCAACAGGCGCTATATGTATGGCAAATACGTTTTTACTTGCTTATTTATATGGAGGCCAACTAAATGAAGGCTTGCTCGTAAGTAAGAGAGGGTAGTTGCTTTCGTGTTAGGATTCGCGCCAATGCAACATTACGTTACTTTTATCTAAGATTGGAACATCGGGTATGGATAAACGCCTCAAGCACTCCCTGATCGCCCTGGCTGTCGCCAGCGCATTCCCCCTGCATATCGCCTCCGCCCAGGAAGCCCAGGCGGCTGAAGAAGCCAAAAAGCCGGGCCAGCTCGAAACCGTGATCGTTACCGCGCAGCGCCGCGCCGAAAACATCAAGGACGTCCCGATGGCTATCGCCACCCTGAAGGGTGAAAAGCTGGACGTGCTGACTTCCGGCGGCCAGGACATCCGTTTCCTGAACGGCCGTTCGCCATCCGTGTCCGTGGAATCGGACTACGGCCGTACTTTCCCGCGTTTCTATATCCGCGGCCTGGGTAATACCGACTTCGACCTGAACGCTTCGCAGCCGGTTGGCCTGGTGATGGACGACATCGTGCAGGAAAACCCGATGCTGAAGGGCTTCCCGGTGTTCGACGTCGACCAGGTTGAAGTGCTGCGCGGCCCGCAAGGCACCCTGTTCGGCCGCAACTCCCCGGCCGGCGTGATCAAGTTCGACTCGGCCAAGCCGGTATTCCGCCAGGAAGGCTACTTCAACGTCGGCTTCGGCAAGGACCGCGTGCGCAATTTCGAAGGCGCTTACAACATCCCTGCCAACGACGTCTTCGCCACCCGCATCTCGCTGCAGTCGCAGCACCGCGGCGACCGCGTGCACAACGACCGCCCGAACGCGCCGACCCGCGATTTCGAAGGCTACAAGGACAACGCCGGCCGTATCCAGTTCCTGCTCAAGCCGAGCAAGGACTTCAGCGCGCTGCTGAACGTGCACGCCCGCGACATGGACGGTAACGCCACCCTGTTCCGCGCCAACATCCTGAAGAAGGGCACCAACGAGCTGGTCGACAACTTCGACTACAAGTCCTACCCGACCGATGGCGGCAACTCGCAAAGCCTGAAGAACAAGGGCGCCAACCTGCGCCTGCGCTGGGATACCCCGGGCCTGACCTTCCACTCGATCACCGGCTACGAATCGCTGGAATTCTTCTCGCGCGGCGACGTGGACGGCGGCTATGGCGCTTCCTACGCGCCGCCGATGGGCCCGGGCTTCATCCCGTTCGTGGTGGAAACCGCCGACCTGATCCCAGACCACGAGCAGTGGTCGCAGGAATTCCGCGTCGAATCGAACAACAAGGGCCCGCTGCAGTGGATCGCCGGCCTGTTCTACTTCGACGAGCACATCCAGATCGATTCGATCTCCTACAACTCGCTGGCGCCGGGCAATCCGCAAAATGCCGCTTACGCGACCCAGCAGCAGGACGCCAAGTCGTGGGCAGCCTTCGGTACCGTCAACTACACCGTATCGGACGCCTTCAAGCTGCGCGCCGGCCTGCGCTACACCAAGGACAAGAAGGACTTCGTGGCGCGCCGCTTCGAGCCGACCGGTTCGACCAACCTGCCGCTGCACGATACGTCGAGCAACGTGAGCTGGGACCTGAGCGGTACCTACACCCTGAACAAGGACACCAACCTGTTCGGCCGCGTCGCCACCGGCTACCGCGCGCCTTCCATGCAGGGCCGCCTGTTCGACCTGACTTCCAAGCCTTCGCAGGCTGACGCGGAAAAAGCCGTGTCGGTGGAATTCGGCGTCAAGCAGGACCTGTTCGACCGCCGTGCCCGCATGTCGGCCACCGTGTTCAACTACCGCATGAAGGACAAGCAACTGACCGCCGGTTCGGGCACCGTCAACATGAACCAGCTGGTCAACGCCGACAAGGTGACCGGCCGCGGCGTGGAACTGGACCTGCAAGCCAACCTGAGCGATGCCTGGGCCGTGACCTTCGGCACCAGCTACAACGACACCGAGATCAAGGACGCGAACCTGTTCGTGCAGCCTTGCGGTGGCGGTTGCACCGTGCTCGATCCGACCCGCCCTGTGACCGGCGGCACCGTTGCAGTCATCGACGGCAACCCGCTGCCGCGCGCACCGAAGTGGCAGCACAACTTCACCCTGCGCTTCAGCCAGCCGCTGGGCGATGGCGAAGTCTACGCCTATACCGACTGGGCATACCGCACCTCGTACAACTTCTTCCTGTACGAAGCGGCCGAGTACAAGGCGAAGGAACTGCTGGAAGGCGGCCTGCGCGTGGGTTACCGCTGGAACGACGGCAAGTATGAGCTGGCTGCCTATGGCCGCAACATCACCAACCGTATCCAGGCCCTGGGCGCGATCGACTTCAACAACCTGACCGGTATCGTCAACGAACCGCGCACTTACGGCGTGCAGTTCAAGGCGCAGTTCTGATTGGTTAAACCGGTAAACCGGGGTCAGACCCAAGGGTCTGACCCCCGCTGGTGTCTGACCCTTAGGGTCTGACACCGGTTTACCGGTTTTAAAAGCGGTTAAGATACCTCCTTCCAAAAAAGAAGGAGGACAGATTGCAAACAGCCGTCAACATGTGGCCGCTGCTGGGCGTGGCCGTGATCGTGCTCGGTTTCCTGCTGCGCCTGCACCCCGTGCTGGTCGTGGTCGCCGCCTGCTTCACCACCGGTTTCGCCGCCTTCATGCCGGTCGACGCCTTGCTCGCCTCACTCGGCACCGCCTTCGTCAAGACCCGCAACCTCCCAATGATCTACCTGCTGCCGCTGGCCGCCATCGGCCTGCTGGAGCGTTTCGGCCTGCGCGAGCACGCCCAGTCCGCAGTGGCGCGCGTGCGCTCCGCCACCGCCGGCCGCCTGCTGATCGTCTACCTCGCCGTGCGCGAGCTGTCGGCAGCAATGGGATTGACCTCATTAGGCGGCCACCCGAACATGGTGCGTCCTGTCGTCGCCCCGATGGCCGAAGGCGCAGCGCAATTGCGCAATCCGGCGCTGGACGAAGCCCAGCGCCACCGTATCCGCGCCATGGCCGCCGCCACCGACAATGTCGGCCTGTTCTTCGGCGAAGACATCTTCGTCGCCTTCGGCGCCATCGTATTGATGCAAACGGTGCTGCGCGCCGAAGGCATTGAAGTCGACCCGCTGCATATGGCGCTATGGGGCATCCCCACCGCGATCTGCGCCTTCATCATCCACGCCTGGCGCCTGAACCGGCTGGACCGCTACCTCGTCGCGGGGAGCGCCAAATGATCGTCCGCGTCGAATACTTCTACTACCTGCTGGGCATCATGCTGGCGCTGGTCGCCCTGATGTCCTTCGGCGACCGCACCAATCCGCGCCGCTGGACCACGGGCCTGTTCTGGGCCTTGTACGCGATGATCTATCTGGTGGGTGACCGTATCCCGCCCGCGATGGCTGGCCTGGCGATGATCGCGATGGCCGTGCTGGCCGGTTTCGGCGGCGTCAGGAGCGGCAAGCCCGACGTGCTGCCCGACGACGTGCGCCAAGCCAGCGCCGCGCGGCTGCGCCACAAACTGTTCGTCCCCGCGCTGGTGATTCCCGCCGTGACCATGGCCGGCGCCACGCTGTTGAAAGATGTCCGCATCGGCGAACTGTTCGTGCTCGACCAGAAGCACCTGACGCTGGTGAGCCTGGGTTGCGCCGCCGTCATCGCCGTCGGCGTGGCGTGCTGGCTGACGCGCTCCACGCCGCTGCAGGCTGGCCGTGAATCGCGCCGTCTGGTGGATGCGATGAGCTGGGCCATCGTCTTGCCCCATATGCTGGCCGTGCTGGGCCTGCTGTTCAGCGAAGCCGGCGTCGGCAAGGCCGTGGCCCAGGTCTCGGGCAGCCTGGTCGGCGCGGATTCGAAATTGGCGGCGGTGGCGCTGTACTGCATCGGCATGGCGGTGTTCACCATCGTGATGGGCAATGGCTTTGCCGCCTTCCCCGTGATGGCGGGCGGCGTCGGCGTGCCGGTGCTGTTGGCGCAGTATGGCGGCAATCCTGCCGTGATGGCGGCCATCGGCATGTTCAGCGCTTATTGCGGTACCCTGATGACGCCGATGGCAGCCAACTTCAACATCATCCCGACTGCCTTGCTGGACCTGCCGGACCGCAATGCCGTGATCAAGGCACAGATACCGACCGCCTTGCCGCTGCTGGGCGCAAACATCATCCTCCTGTATTTCCTCCTATGAAGACTGTACTGCTGACCGGCTTCGAGCCATTTAACAAGGAACCGATCAATCCTGCCTGGGAAGCCGTGCGCGCGCTCGACGGCTGGAGCGAAGACGGATTTCGTGTGGCCGCGCGCCAATTGCCTTGCGTGTTCGGCGATGCCAATGCCGCCATGCGCAGCCTGGTCGACGAGCTGCAGCCGGCGCTGGTGATCGCCGTGGGTCAGGCAGGCGGCCGCGTCGACCTGTCGGTCGAGCGCGTGGCGATCAACGTCGACGACGCGCCGATCATGGACAACGCCGACCAACAATTGGTCGATGAGCCGATCGTCGTGGGCGGCCCCGCGGCCTATTTTTCGACGCTGCCGATCAAGGCCATCGTCGCCGCGCTGCGCACAGCGGGCTTGCCGGCATCGGTATCGCAGACCGCCGGTACCTTCGTCTGTAACCATGTGTTCTATGGCCTGATGCACACGCTGGCCGGCCGCAGCGACGTCAAGGCCGGCTTCATCCACATTCCTTACTTGCCCGAACAGGCGGCGCGCCATCCCGGCGCCGCCAGCATGTCGCTGCCCCAGTTGGTGCAAGGCTTACAAATAGCTATCAGAACAGCCACGGCAACGACGGGCGATATTGCAACGGAAGGCGGCGCAACACACTGAAAGATACATTTTGAGAGCACACATCGTGGGGCATCGGCATAGAATGGGACACTTTCCTGAACACAAGGAGACTTGCCATGTTGAAGGCTCTACGTTTTCTGCCCTTTGCATTGTCCACCCTTGCGCCGCTTGCAAGCCATGCTTGTTCCAGCGAACCATTCATCGGCAGCATGTGCATCATGGCCTGGCCGAAGGCCAACGGCTTCGGTGGCGGCATGTATTTGCAGGCGAATGGTGCACAGCTGCCGATGTCGAATTACCAGGCCCTGTTTGCAGTCATTGGCTTTACGTATGGCGGTAATAACAGTTCCATCTTCAACCTGCCCGACCTGCGCGGACGCACGATTATCGGCGCCGGACAGGGACCCGGCTTGCCCGCCTATCTTTGGGGCCAGGCGGGCGGTGCCGCGACAGCCACGCTGACGACGGCCAACCTGCCGAGCCACGTGCATGACGCCAGCACTGCCGCGGTCAATGTCTCGATGGCGAACGTGACGGCGAAGTCAACGCTGTCCGGACTGGCGGCGACGACCTCCATGGCGGGTGTGCAGGGGACCGTGGCAGGCAGCGCGTTCGCGCTGAATGCCTACAACGGCAACGGCGGCGCGAGCGCAGCATCCGGCGCCGCGCTGGCGACCGCGAACGGCCCAGCCAGCAAAATCTACGCTTCCAATGCACCGAACGTGCCGATGGCTGCCGGCAGCATCAGCGGCAACGCAAATGTCGCCTTTGCCGGAAACCCGACGACCAGCATCACCGGAGGCAGCGTGACCACAACATTGACTGGTGCGCCGACAGCAACCTTGCAGGGTTCGACGGGTGTCACGGGCGGCGGCAACGCTTTCAGCGTCATGCAGCCATACGTGCCGATGACGATATACATTGCCGTTAACGGACTGTTCCCGACAGTCGATTGAGATGTTTGCTTTACCTCGATTGCTCGCCAGCGCCGCGTGGTCGCTTGCCCTGGCCGGTGCGGCACAAGCTGCGGCCGATGGCCTGGCGTCGGCACAAGCTGCCCTGGCATCAGGCGACTACCGCAGCGCGTACGCTGCCTACCGGAAGGAGGCGCCGCGCAGCGCCCTGGCGCAATTTACCCTAGGTATGTTCTTGCGCGAAGGCTGGGGCATGGCGCGCGATCCGGCCGCAGCGTGCAAATGGTTCGAGCAAGCGGCGGCTGGCCGGGTGCCCGCCGCCGCACACTTCTGGGCCGACTGCCTGGCTGAAGGCATCGGCACGGCGGCGGACATCCCGCGCGCGCTTGAGTCTTACGACCGTGCAGCCGAAGGCGGCCATTTGATTTCATGGTGCAGCGCTGCCGATTACCACCTGCAGGGCCGCGGTGTGCCGCAAGATGTGGCGCGGGGACTGTCGCTGTGCGAACAGGCGGCACAGGCGCACTCGGCGCCTGCCATGCTGCAGCTGGCGCGCTACTTTCAACAGGGTGTTGGCATGCCGAGTAACCCCGCCATGGCGCGCCACTGGTACCAGCGTGCTGCCGACATCGGCGCGCCTGAAGCGCAGTATCAGCTTGGCCTGATGCTGGCGCAAGGCGAAGGCGGAGCAGTCGATCTGAACGCCGCGCTGTTTCATCTTGAGACTGCCGCCAGCGCAGGCTTTATCCCGGCTTATCTTCCTACGGCGCGCCTGTATGCCAGTGCGCCAGTGCAGCCTGGTACGGGCGCGCTGGCGCCTGAACACCTGGCCAAGATCTACTTATGGACCATGGCTGCCGATGCCCGTGCAACGAGTGCGGAAGAAAAGGCAGAGGCGGGGCAGTTGCTGGCGCAAGTGCTGTCGGTGATGCCCTACACCTGGCGAACAAAACTAGATCGGCAAGTTGCCGAGCATGTGGCGAAGCACGCCGCAATATCTTCAAACCGGAGCAATTGAGATGACCAAGCTTTCTTCCGAATTCGACCTGCCGCAGATAAGCGAAAGCGGCCGTGTGGCCGCTTTTGTCGATACGTCCGTTGCGGGCTGGCAGTCGATCGTGGCCAGCCTGCCGGAAGGTATCGAAGTTGTCGTGATAGACGGTGCGCGCGACGGCCTGACGCAGATGGCGGAGTGGGCGGCAACGCACCAGGGCTACGGCGCGCTGCACATTCTGTCGCACGGTGGCGCAGGGCGCGTTTCGCTTGGCAGTACCCACCTGACGAGCGACTTGCTGGCGCAGTCCGGCGCCAGCGCGGCGCTGGCCGCGTTGGGCCGAGCGCTGCGTCCAGACGGTGACCTGCTGCTGTATGGCTGCGATGTGGCAGCAGGTGAACAGGGCCAGGCTTTCATTGAAGCACTGTCGCGCGCCACCGGCGCCGATGTCGCCGCCTCCCAGGACGCGACCGGTGCTGCAATCCTGGGCGGCAATTGGGCTTTGGAAAGCTGGCACGGCCATATCGAGACTGCCGTGTTGCAGGCAGTGAGCTATACCGGCCTGCTCAGTACGATCTCATTCGACAGCAGTCAAGTCGACATGCAATTCGACCAGACCAGTGTCACCCGCGTGGAAACAGTCAGCGGCCAAATTATTACGTTCTCCGGAGGGGCCTTGCCCGGCAATGGCCTCGGCGCCGTTCCCGAAGGCGACGGGGACTATCTGTACTCCTACACTGGTGTCGACAATGATTACAAGCTGACGATCAGTGCCGATGCGGGGTATACCTTTGACCTCACCTCCGCCAAATTCGTGTCGCCTTTGTTAAGCGCATCGATAGTGCTCACCTACAGCAACGGATCGACGACCCCGTTCAGCCAGGCGTTGTCCGGCGGCAGCACGACGGTCAACAGTTTCAGCACTTCCATTGACGACGTAACCAAGGTCGTGATCTCCGGCGCGGACTACCTCGTCTTCAATGACTTTGCGATTTCGGACGTTAAGCCCATTCCGCCGGCACCTACCGTCAGTGCGTCGAATATCAGCTATACATCGACGGGCAGCGGAACGGGCGGGACGTACAAGATCGGCGACACGGTAACCGTCAGCTGGGACAACAGCGGCACGGGGGACAACAATTCCAGCGTAACCGGTGTGAGCATCGACTTCAGCCAGTTCGGCGGGGGGGCCGTGTCGGCCAGCGAATCCTCGGGGGTGTGGAGTGCCAGCTATACCATTCTTTCCGGCGCCATCGACCTGACAGGCCGCAAGGCGTCCGTTACGGCCAGCAACGCCGGCAGCAGTTCGGCGGCGGTGCCCACTTCCGCGGGCCTGACGGTGGACAATGTCGCGCCAGTGGTCACCGATGGCCGCATCTCGATCAGTGGCGCGAGTGGAACTGGTGGCGCCTACAAGATTGGCGACACGGTTACCGCAACGTGGAACAACACCGCTGGTGGCGATAACAACTCGGACGCGATTTCATCCGCGACGGTGGACTTCAGCGCTTTTGGCGGTGGCGCGGCGGTCAGCGCAACGAATTCGTCCGGCACCTGGACGGCGACCTACACCATCGTATCGGGGGGCATCGATAGCGGCAATCGGAACGTGTCGGTCACGGCAACCGACAATGCCGGGAACGCTACGACCCGAGCAGATTCGAGTAATGCTATGGTCGACAACGTGGCGCCGACAGTCAGCGACGGCAATATTGCGATCAGCGGCGGCAGCGGGGCTGGGGGTGCCTACAAGATCGGCGATACAGTTGCCGTGAGCTGGAACAATACCGCGGCGGGCGACAACAATGCAGATACGGTTTCGTCCGCGACTGTCGACTTTAGCGCGTTCGGCGGGGGGGCGGCCGTCGCTGCGACGAATTCCGCTGGTACGTGGTCCGCCAGTTACACCATTGTCTCGGGCGCCATCAACGGCGCCACCAACCGCAATGTGTCGCTGACGGTAGCGGACAACGCCGGCAACACGACATCGACTTCCGACACCAGCAATGCGACCGTCGACAACGTCGCGCCAACCATTACGCTTGGCAGCGTCGCATTCTCTGTTGATAGCGGCTCCTCCGCCAGCGATTTCGTGACAGCCACCGCGGCGCAGACGATCAGCGCCACTTTGAGTGGCGCGCTTGGCGCCGGCGACATCCTTTATGCATCTTTGGACAACGGCAGCACGTGGACCGACGTCACGGCCACTGTGGCGGGAACGGTGATGAGTTGGAGTACAACGTTGAGCAGTTCCGGAACGTTGAAGCTCAAAGTCAGCGACGCGGCAGGCAACGATGGCCCATCCACGAGCCAGGCATTCGTACTGGATACGTCGGCACCGAGCGCGCCCGCGGCGCCGGACATGACCTCAGGCACTGACAGCGGTATTTCAACGAGCGATGACATCACCAATGACGACACGCCGACATTCAGCGGTACTGCGGAAAGCGGCAGCTCCGTAACACTGTACGACAGCGACGGCACGACCATCCTTGGAACTGCCACTGCTGCAGGCGGCAATTGGTCGATTACTGCTTCTACGCTGGCCGCGGGCAACCATACGTTGACAGCCAGGGCGACCGATGTGGCAGGCAACGTATCCGGCGCTTCGTCCGGCCTGGCAATCACAGTAGACACCAGCGCGCCTACCGGGCTCGCGATGAGTTCGACAAGCGTAGCGACCGCCAACGCCGGCAGTGCCGCTACCGTGGCGACCCTATCGGCGAGCGACAGTCAGGCGATCACGTATGCGCTGGCCGTTGGCAATGGCACCAACGACGCGGACAACGGCAGCTTCAGCATTTCCGGCAACAGTTTGAAGGTTGGCAGTTTCGCGCTCTCCGCCGGATCGTACAAAGTCTATTTGTCGGCTACCGACGCGGCCGGGAATGCTGCCGCGCAGGCCTTCACCATAAATGTGGACGATGCGCCGAGCGTCAGCAGTATCGTGCGCGCAGGCGGCGTCTCGTCGACGGTGTTGGCCAGCGCCACCTCGATCAATTACACCGTGACTTTCAGTGAAGGCGTGACAGGCGTGGACGCCAGCGATTTCTCGCTGACGGGCTCCGGCAGTGCCAGCGGCAGCATTGCCGCGGTGAGCGGCAGCGGTAGCACCTATACCGTGACGGTGGACAGCCTGGCAGGCGACGGCACCCTGCGGCTCGATCTGAATGGCAGCGGCACCGGCATTGCGAACGGCGGTAGCACTCCGATCGCCGGCGGCTATGGCGCGGGGCAGATTTTTACCCTGGACCACACCGCACCCGCCATGACGTTCGGCGGCATCGCATTCTCGGCCGATAGTGGTACTTCGGCGACCGACCTGGTCACGCAAACGGCGGCGCAGACCATCAGCGCGACGCTGAGTGCCGCGCTGGAGGCAGGCGATGTCGTGTACGGCTCGCTGGATGGCGGCTCAACCTGGACGGACGTCACGTCCAGTGTTTCGGGCACTTCGCTTGCGTGGGCTACTACGCTGGCCGCTTCGGATACGCTCCAGCTGAAGGTCGTCGACGCCGCCGGCAACGAAGGCGCCGCGACAAGCCAGGCCTATGTGCTCGATACCAGCGCACCGGCCGCGCCATCGACGCCAGACATGGAGTCTGGCAGCGATAGCGGCAGTTCGTCCAGCGACAATGTCACCAACGACACGACACCTGGCTTTAGCGGCACGGCCGAGAGCGGCAGTATCGTCAAGCTGTATGACAGCGACGGGACGACAGTGCTGGGCACGGCCACCGCGGCCGGCGGGGTCTGGTCGATCACCCCGTCCGCGTTAGGCGAGGGCAGCCACACGGTAACAGCCAAGGCGACCGATGTGGCGGGCAACGTCTCGGCGGCTTCGTCCGGGCTGACGGTGACTGTCGATACCACTGCGCCGTCCATCGCCTTCAGCGGTATTGCCTTCTCGGCCGACAGCGGCACTTCGGCGAGCGACTTCGTGACAGCCACGGCGGCGCAAACCATCACTGCCACGCTGGGCGCTGCCTTGACGGCGGGCGATGTCGTTTGGGGTTCGCTGGATGGCGGCGCGAGCTGGACCGACGTCACCGCCAGCGTTTCCGGCACGGCCCTGGCGTGGAGCGCTACGCTGACCGCATCCAATACTCTGCAGCTGAAGGTCACGGATGCGGCAGGCAACGATGGCGCAATCGGCAGCCAGGCATACGTGCTCGATACCAGCGGACCGGGCGCACCTTCGGCGCCGGATCTCGCAGCCGGCAGCGACAGCGGCAGTTCCTCTACTGACGACGTCACGAACGACACGACGCCGACTTTCGCCGGTACCGCGGAAAGCGGCAGTACGGTCACCTTGTACGATACGGACGGCAGTACTGCGCTGGGCTCCGCCGTTGCGACAGGCGGCAACTGGTCGATTACTTCCTCCGCACTTGCGGCAGGCAGCCATACGATAACAGTCAAGGCGACCGATGCCGCAGGCAATGTGTCGTCCGCCTCGTCCGGCACGACGATCTTGGTCGATGCCGGGGCGCCGGCCGTGGCATCGGTCGTGCGCACCGGCGCCGCCAGCACCAATGACGCCTCGGTCAGCTATACGGTGACGTTCAACGAGAGCGTGACGGGTGTGGACGTATCGGACTTTGCGCTGACCGCCAGCGGTACGGCTGGCGGGGCTGTGTCTTCGGTCAGCGGCAGTGGCAGCAGCTACACCGTCAATGTAACTGGCGTCAACGGCGACGGTACGCTGCGCCTCGACTTGAATGGCAGCGGCACCGGGATCGTGGATACGGCGTCCAATGCGATTTCTACCGGCTTTACGGCTGGCGAAGCATATACGCTGGACCACGTCGCGCCGACACTGACCATCACCAGCAGTACAACGTCCCTGCAGGAGGGCGAATCGGCAACGGTTACCTTTACCTTCAGTGAAGACCCTGGCAGCAGTTTTGCAGCCGGTGACGTGGCCGTCACCGGGGGCACCCTGGGTGCCTTGTCCGGAACCGGCACGGTGCGCACGGCAAGCTTCACTGCGACCACGGCGGGCAACGCTGCGCTGAGCGTCGCCGCCGCCAGCTATACCGATGCCGCCGGCAACGCCGGTGGCGGCGCTACCAGCGCTGCCTTGACGGTGACCGCAGCGCCGCAGACCGGCAATCTGGTCGACGGCGTGCCGGTGACCAGCAACACGGCCCTGGATCCGCAAACCGGCCTGTCCGAGACGACGACGGTGGTGGCGCCGATCGCGCCGACGCGCGTGGACGATCCGAATACGCCAAACGCCACGCTGGCCGATATTCCGCTCGGTATCGGCAGCGGTCCTGTGGCCACTGGGCTGACGGTGGGGCTCGCGGTGGGCACCGGTTTGCAGGCGGAAGGACCGGCGGCGCTGCTGACCAACAGCCAGGCATTGCTGGACCTGATCCAGCGCATCGAAGACCGCACAGTGAACGGCTCTCCTTCGCAAGTCGACATGACCGGCGACGGCCAGGACTTCCTGGGGGCATTGGGCAGCGGAGTGCGGCTGCAGACCGGCACCCTGGCGTTGCAGGGCGGCGGGGCTGGTGTGCAGCTTGCGGTCAACGGCAGCGCGCCAGGTGCCGCGCCGGCGCAAGGCACTGCGATCGGGCTGGTGCTCGATAGCAGTGCGCTGCAGGCCGGCACCACGGTGCAATTGAACAACGTCGATTTCGCCGCTGTGGTCGGCTCGGCGATCTTGCGTGGCGGTGCGGGCGCCAATTATGTGGTGGGCGACAACGCGAGCCAGAACATCTTCCTCGGTGCCGAGGACGATATCCTGAACGGCGGCGGCGGAAATGACTTCATCGGCAGCCGTGGCGGCAACGATGTGCTGGACGGCGGCGACGGCAACGACCTGGTGGCTGGCGGCGAAGCGGACGACCAGGTCAAGGGCGGCAGCGGGGACGATGTGCTGGTCGGCGGCCGCAGCACGACTGGCGACTGGACGCTTTATATCGACGGCACGGGCCCGCTGACCGCGAGCCATTCACAGGCCGTGCTGGCGAGCGGTCCGCAGGAAACGGTGACGGGGCCGGAGCTGGACAACCTCGCCTTCGAACTGGGATTCCTGCGTGCCGCCAGCACGCGCGTGGTCGACGTGGCCCTGCTGTATAGCGCGCTGGGGCGCTTGCCGGACCTGGGCGGATTGTCCTTCTGGTCGACGGCGCCGGTATCGGTAGTGACCGTGGCCGAGCACTTGTTGAAGTCGGATGAGCGCCTGGCGAGCCAGGGACTGCAGGACGATAAGGCTTTCCTGCAGTCGGTCTACCAGCAGGTTCTGGGCCGGGCGGCGGATACGGCGGGCCTGGGGTTCTGGGGCCAGGCGTTGGGTTCCGGCGTTTCCCGCGCCAATGTGCTGTCGGACTTTGCCCTTGGCGCCGAACACCGTACGCAGGCGACGACGGCAAACGGTATCGCGGTCGCCCAGGCGAATGGAATGGGGGAGGCGGGCTGGCTGGCTTCGAGCGGCAATGACCGGCTGGAGGGCGGCGCGGGCAACGACGAGCTGATTGGCGGCGATGGCAGCGATGTGCTGGTGGGCGGGGAGGGACGCGATACGGCGCAGTTCAGTGCGCGCATGGAGGATTACCGCATGCTGCTGGGGGCGGATGGGCAGTTGCGCGTGCAGACCATGGCTGCTTCCGATGTGGATACCTTGTCGGGCATCGAGGTGGCGGCATTTGGCGATAAGTCGCTGGAGCTGGATTTCATGGCGGCGCCGGCGGCAAGCTTGAAAGAGGTAGGCATGCTGTATGCCAGCTTGCTGGGACGCGCGGCTGATGTGGCCGGGCTGCGCTGGTGGCTGTCGACCGGGCTGGAAGGGAAGGCGCTGGCGTCGGCGTTCGCGGCGTCGGCGGAGGGTGTGGCTTTCTCGGCGGGCAAGAGCGATGCGCAGTTCGTGCAGATGCTGTACTTGAATGCGGGGCTGTCCGGCAGCGCGGTTGGCGGGAGTGCTTCGTGGACGGCTTATCTGGGTTCCCATAGCCGGGGCGAGATGCTGGCGGCCTGGGTGGGGAACCAGGATGTGCAGGCGGCGGAGTTTGCGGGGGATGGGTTGTGGTTGATTTGAGGCTGGCAAACCGCTAAAACCGGTAAACCGGTGTCAGACCCTCAGGGTCTGACACCGTCCTGCCGGCTTTAGCGGCTTTCGGAAGCGGGCGGGCGAAGGATGTTGAGGAACGCCCGCACCACAGGCGCATCATCCAGCGTGGTATAGGTGATATACAAGTTGGCCGACGGCGGATTGGTCCGGATCGGGAGGAACACCACCCCCGGCCAGCCGATACGCGCCGTGGTCTCCGGCATCAACGTTACCCCCAGCCCGGCACCCACCATGGCCAGCAGCGTCTGCGGCTCATGCGCCTCCTGGAAAATCTCCGGCTGGAAGCCCGCATTCACGCAGCACTGGATCAGGTAACGCGGAAACGCCGACTTATCCAACGCCAAAGTCAGCATCGGATCATCGGCGATATCGTTCAACTCGATCGCATCCATCTTGGCCAGCGGATGATGTTCGTTCACCGCCACGCAGACATTCTCGCGGAAGCACAGCTCCTGCTTCAGGTTGTCGCGCCGCAGCTCATCGTCGTCCAGCTTCGGCTCGCGCCAGAAACCCACGTCGATCTGCTTGGCGCGCAGCGCGTCGTACTGCACCGTCGGCCCCGACTCGTGGATGGTCCAGGTCACGCGCGGATACTTGCTCTGGAATTCCTCCAGCATCGAAGGGATCGGGCCCCACATGGCCGAACCCACGATGCCCACGCGCAGCCGGCCGACCTCGCCGCGGTCGATCTGGCGCACGGTATCGATGGTCATGCGCATCTTGGCCAGCAAGTCCGACGCCTCCTGCATCAGCGCCTTGCCGGCGACGGTCAGCTCGAAGGTGCGGGTGGTACGCGCAAACAGCTTCACGCCCAGCTCCGCTTCCAGCTTCATGATCTGCTGGCTCAGCGGAGGCTGCGAGATATGCAGGCGTTCGGCTGCGCGGCTGAAGCTCTTTTCTTCAGCGACGGCGAGGAAGTACTTTAACTGTTTCAGGTCGATGGACATGGATGCTCCTGCAGCGCGCGCGCCAGGGCTGCGCCGACGCGCGCGTTGTTTTTCACCAGTGCGATATTGGTCATCAGGCTACGGCCTTCAGTCAGGGTCTTGATGCGGGCCAGCAGGAACGGCGTCACCTTCTTGCCTGTGACGCCGTTCTCCTGAGCCTCCTGCAGGGCGCGGATCGTGATGGCGTCGATTTCCTGCTTCGGCATGGCGTCGGCCGCAGGCACCGGCGCGGCAATCACCACGCCGCCGTTCAGGCCCAGGGCCCACTTGGTACAGATGAAGGAGGCTTGCTCGGTCGCCGTATCGAGCTGGAAGTCGGCATTGAAGCCGCTCTCGCGCGTGAAGAAGGCCGGGAAGCCGGCTTGGCCGACGGAGACTACCGGCACGCCGTGCGTCTCCAGGTATTCCAGCGTCAGGCCGATATCGAGGATGGACTTCACGCCCGCGCACACCACGGCCACATTGGTCTGTGCCAGTTCCTGCAGGTCGGCGGAAATGTCCATGCTGGTCTCTGCGCCGCGGTGCACGCCGCCGATGCCGCCAGTGACGAATACCTTGATGCCGGCCAGGTGGGCGCAAATCATGGTCGCTGCCACGGTGGTGGCGCCCAGCTTGCCCTGCGCCAGCACGTAGGCCAGGTCGCGGCGGGACACCTTGATGGCGTCGGGCGAGTTGCCCAATTGTTCAAGTTGCTCTTCGGTCAGGCCGATGCAGATCTTGCCGCCGATGACGGCGATGGTGGCCGGCACCGCGCCCGCATCGCGGATGATCTGTTCCACTTCACGTGCAGTCTGCACGTTTTGCGGATAAGGCATGCCATGCGAAATGATGGTCGATTCCAGCGCCACGATCGGCTTGCCGGTGGCGCGTGCATTGGCGACTTCGGGGGAGAAGGACAGGTATTGGTGCATGGTTTTACTCCTCAATGTGCGCGGCGGCGAGCAGGTCTGCGCTCAGCCCTGGCGAAACGGTGTGCGGGCTGGCCAGCGTGATGGAGGCGGCTTTCAGTCCGCGCTCGCAGGCCAGGGTCAATTGTCCGGGATCCTGCAGCAGCGACCAGACGACGGCGGCGGAAAAGGCGTCGCCGGCGCCGGTCACGTCGACCACTGCGGCCTCGTGCGCCGGCAGCCAGTGCAGGGCATTGCCCAGCGTGTGGTACACGCCGCTGGCGCCACAGGTGACGATGATGTCTTGCGCGCCGTCGGCCTGCAGCTCATGGCAAGCTGCCTGCACGTCGGCTTCGGTCGGCAGGGCGCGGCCGGCGCGGGTTTCCAGCTCGCCGCGGTTCAGGATCAACAGCGTCAAGCCGTGCAACTGCTTGGGCAGGCGCGCCATCTTCGGCTGCGAAACCGCCACCGCGACCAGCGGCACACCGGACTCGCGTGCCTCGGCCAACAGCATGGCGACCGATTCGACAGGCAGGTTGAGGTCGGCCACCACCATGCCGGCGGCATTGCGCTGCGGCTGGCGGCTAGCGACCCAGCCGGGCGTAAGCTGGTCGAAGATGGCCATGTCGGCCAGGGCCACCACCATTTCGCCCGAGGCGTCGAGCACGGCGGTATAAGTGCCGCTGCCGATGCCGTTGACTTGCAGGCTGCCTTCCATGCCGATGCCGGCGGCTTCCACGTTGGCGCGCAGGGCGCGGCCGGAGGAATCGTCGCCCAGGGCGGTCAGCAGGGAGCAGGGCAGGCCGAGCTGGGCCAGGTTGGCGGCGATATTGCGCGCCACGCCGCCGAAGCTTTCCTCGGCGCAGGCAGGGTTGGAGGTGGCCATCTGCAGTGGCGCGTGGGGGCGCAGCTTGCGGTCGAGGCAGGCAGCGCCGATGCACAGGACGGTGCGCTCATTGCGCAGCACATAGGCGCGACCGAGCAGTTTGCGTTCGCGGATCAGGGTGGCGATGTGGCCGGCGACGGCGGAGCGCGACAAGGTCAGTTGCTCCGCCAGCTCTTGCTGGGAGATAAAGGGATTGGCGCGGATCAGCTGGTATAGCTGCTCCTTGCGGGAAAGATCGGTCACGAAAAGCTCGCTGTAAACATTTGTTTGCGATGCTAAACATTTGTCCACAATGTGTCAAATGGACAGTGCACCTATAATAAACTCAGATTTATATCGTGTGCATATAAATAGTAAAGAAAAATGGTATTTGCCATACATATAGGCAATGATGCATAGTGTCGTGGTACGTTCTTGGGCCTGTTCTGGCCAGCTCACCTAAAGATATAAAAATCGAGGAACCCCATGTCTTCCAATACTCCTTTCCAGGCTGCCGCCATTATCCGTGCCCGCATGCCGGCCAATTTCCAGCCACGCGTGGCGATGATCCTGGGCTCCGGCCTGGGCGTGCTGGCCGAACAGATGACCGATGCCGTGTCGATCAGTTTCGATGAGCTGCCAGGCTTCCCGATTTCGACCGTGCATGGCCACGCCGGGCAACTGGTGCTGGGCACGCTAGCGGGCGTGCAGGTGGTGTGCCTGAAGGGCCGCGGCCACTTCTACGAGGGCTATGGCCCGGCGGTGATGACTTCCGCGGTGCGCACCATCAAGCTGTTGGGCTGCGAGATGCTGTTCGTGACCAATGCGGCGGGCTCGCTGCGCACCGAGGTGGACGCGGGTTCGCTGGTGGCCTTGAACGACCATATCAACTTCCTGCCCGGCACGCCGATGGTGGGTCCGAACGATGAGCGCTTCGGTCCGCGCTTCTTCTCGATGGCCAATGCTTACGATGCGGATCTGCGCAAGCTGCTGCAGGCGACTGCAGCGGACAAGGCGATCACCCTGCATGAGGGTGTGTACATCGCTTATCCGGGGCCGAACTTCGAGACGCCGGCCGAGATCCGTGCGTTCAAGACGCTGGGTGCGGATGTGGTGGGCATGTCGGTGGTGCCGGAAGTGGTGTCGGCACGCCATTGCGGGCTGAAGGTGGTGGGGGTTTCGGTCATCACCAACCTGGCTGAAGGGCTGTCGCCGTTCCCGCTGTCGCATGAACAGACCCTGAAGTATGCTGCTGTCGGGGCGGAATCGCTGATCAAGCTGATCCTGGCGTTCCTGGAGAACGTGGCGAAGACGCCTAAGGCTTAAAACCGGTAAACCGGTGCCTGACCCGCAGGGTCAGGCACCGTTATATCCTCTGCCCGCGGCTGAGGCACACAGGTGTCTGACCCTGCGGGTCAGACACCGCTTTTATGGTTTTGAATTGAGAGGCAAAAATGTCCCGCGCCTTCATCCTCCTGTTAGACTCCTTCGGCCTCGGCGCAACGCCCGACGCCCACAAATACGGCGACCAGGCCTGCAATACTTTCGGCCACATCGCCGCATGGGCTGCCAAGGAAGGCAAGCCGATGTCCCTCCCCACCATGGAAAAACTGGGCCTCGCCGCAGCCGCGCACACCGCGAGCGGCGAATGGGCGGCCGGCTTCGCTATGCGCGACGGCTTCACCGGCGCCTACGGCGCGGCCCGCGAGCAATCCACCGGCAAGGACACCCAGTCCGGCCACTGGGAAATCGCCGGCGTGCCGGTGCTGTTCGACTGGGGCTACTTCCCGAAGGAAGTGCCATCGTTCCCGAAAGAGCTGACCGACAAGCTGCAGGCCCTGACCGGCGTGCCGGGTTTCCTCGGCAACTGCCACGCCTCCGGCACCACGATCATCGCCGAACTGGGCGACGAGCATGTCGCGACCGGCAAACCTATCCTGTACACCTCGGCCGACTCCGTGCTGCAGATCGCCTGCCACGAGGAGCACTTCGGCCTGGAGCGCCTGTACGATATGTGCGAGAAGGCCTATGAGCTGGTCAAGCCATACAATATCGGCCGCATCATCGCGCGTCCATTCCTGGGTGCGAACGGCGACTACAAGCGCACCGCCAACCGCCACGATTACGCCGTGCCGCCCAGCGCCCCGACCTTGCTGGACCACGTGAAGAACGAGGGCGGCGAAGTGATCGCGCTGGGCAAGATCAGCGATATCTACGCCGCGCAAGGCGTGAGCCGCGTGCTGAAAGGTGCCGACAATATGGCACTGTTCGACAAGCTGCTGGAAGCGGAGGCGGAAGCGGGCGACAAGTCGCTGACCTTCGTCAATTTCGTCGACTTCGACATGCACTTCGGCCACCGCCGCGACGTCGCCGGTTACTCCAACGCGCTGCACGAACTGGATGCGCGCCTGCCGGAATTCATCGCCAAGCTGAAAGATGGCGACCTGTGCGTGATCACCGCCGACCACGGCTGCGACCCGACCGCACCGGGCTCCGACCATACCCGCGAACATATTCCCGTGCTGTTCTTCGGCCCGAACGTGAAGCCCAAGTCGCTCGGCATTTCCGAGACCTTCTCCGACATCGGCCAGACCATCGCGCATCACCTGGGCGTGAAACCTCTTTCCAACGGAACCAACTTAATATGAAGATGACCAATGACTTCAAGCGCAACGAGGCCATCGGCCTCGACCTGGGCTGGCTGAATCACATCCACGTGAACAAGGCCGCCGCGGACCGCCGCGCCGCATCGCTGGCGAACCGCCGCACCGTGAAGAAAGAGTACCAGGCGGCCTGGCTGGTGAAGGCGATCGAACTGATCGACCTGACCACCCTGGCCGGCGACGACACGCCGGGCCGCGTCGAGCGACTGTGCATGAAGGCCATGCGTCCGCTGCGCCAGGACCTGGTCGAGGCCCTGGGCCTGCAGGAACGTAATCTCATGACCGGTGCCGTCTGCGTGTACCACGAAATGATCCAGCACGCCGACAAGGTGCTGAAGGGCCGCCTGCCGATCGCCGCCGTGTCGACCGGCTTCCCGGCCGGCCTGACCAGCATGGAAACCAAGGTGCGCGAAGTCGAGCTGTCGGTCGCCGCAGGGGCGAAAGAGATCGACATCGTCATCACCCGCCAGCACGTCCTGACGGGCAACTGGCAGGCGCTGTACGATGAAATGCTGGCTTACCGCAAGGCTTGCGGCGAAGCGCACGTCAAGGCCATCCTGGCCACCGGCGACCTGGTGACGCTGGAGAACGTGGCGAAGGCATCGTGGGTGTGCATGATGGCCGGCGCGGACTTCATCAAGACCTCGACCGGCAAGGAAGGCGTCAACGCCACCATCCCGGTATCGCTGGTGATGGTGCGCGCGATCCGCGAATACTACGAGCGCACCGGCTTCAAGGTGGGCTACAAGCCGGCAGGCGGCGTGGGCACCGCCAAGGCCGCGCTGCAGTACATGACCGTGATGAAGGAAGAACTGGGCAACGAGTGGCTGGAGCCGCACCTGTTCCGCATCGGCGCCTCCAGCCTGCTGACCGATATCGAGCGCCAGCTGGAGCACCACGTGACCGGCGCCTACTCCGCCGCCCATCGCCACGCGCAACCATAAGAAGACACCGCCATGCCAACTATTAACGAGATCCTCAACACCATGGACTACGGCCCTGCACCAGAAAGCCAGAAAGAAGCGCAAGCGTGGCTGGAGCAGCGCTCCCGCAAATTTGGCCTGTTCATCGACAACCAGTGGACCGAGCCGGGCGAAACCTTCGCCTGCTACAACCCGGCCGATGGTTCGCAACTGGCCGAACTGACCCAGGCCACCGCCGTCGACGTGGCGCGTGCGGTCACCGCGGCGCGCAAGGCGTTGCCGGGCTGGCAGGCACTGGGCGGCCATGGCCGCGCCAAGGTGCTGTACGCCATCGCGCGCCTGATGCAAAAGCATGCGCGCCTGTTCGCCGTGCTGGAAACCCTGGACAACGGCAAGACCATCCGCGAAACGCGCGACGCCGACCTGCCGCTGGTGGCGCGCCACTTCTACTACCATGCCGGCTGGGCGCAACTGCTGGATGAAGAATTCCCGGGCCACCGTGCGGTGGGCGTGGTCGGCCAGATCGTGCCGTGGAACTTCCCGCTGCTGATGTTGGCCTGGAAGATCGCTCCCGCGCTGGCGGCGGGCAACACCATCGTGTTCAAGCCGGCTGAATTCACGCCGCTGACCGCCATGCTGTTCGCCGACATCTGCGTGCAGGCTGGCGTGCCGGCCGGCGTCGTCAACATCGTGACCGGCGACGGCCGCACCGGTGAAGCCATCGTCGGCCACCAGGGCATCGACAAGCTGGCCTTCACCGGTTCCACCGAAGTGGGGCGCCTGATCCGCGAAGCCACCGCCGGCACCGGCAAGAAGCTGTCGCTGGAACTGGGCGGCAAGTCGCCGTTCATCGTCTTCGAAGACGCCGACCTGGACGCCGCGGTGGAAGGCCTGGTCGATTCGATCTGGTTCAACCAGGGCCAGGTTTGCTGCGCGGGGTCGCGCCTGCTGGTGCAGGAGTCGGTGCAGGAACGTTTCCTGAAAAAGCTGAAGGCGCGCATGGATAACCTGCGCCTGGGCTCCCCGCTGGACAAGTCGATGGATATCGGCGCACTGGTCGATCCGATCCAGCGCCAACGCATCGCCGGCCTGGTGGATTCCGCCCGCGCCGAGGGATGCGAAGTGTACCAGCCCGCCGGCTGCGAACTGCCTGCTGCCGGTTCCTGGTTCCCGCCAACCCTGATCACTGGCGCGTCGACTTCCGCCGCCGTGGCGCAGGCGGAAATCTTCGGCCCGGTGCTGGTGGCGATGAGCTTCCGCACCCCGGCCGAAGCGGTGCAGCTGGCGAACAATACCGTGTACGGCCTGGCTTCCTGCGTGTGGACCGAGAACATTTCGCTGGCGCTGGACATGGCGCCGCAGATCAAGGCCGGCGTGGTGTGGATCAATACCGCCAACCAGTTCGATGCTGCCTGCGGTTTCGGCGGCTACAAGGAATCCGGCTATGGCCGCGAAGGCGGCCGCGAAGGCATGTTCGAATACCTGGTGCCGGTGTCGGAAGATGCACGTCCGGCCGCGCCATCGTTCAAGAAGCCTGCCAAGCCTGACTCCGAGTTCACGCCTTCGACCGACCCGTTCGCGATCGACCGCACCGCCAAGCTGTACATCGGCGGCAAGCAGACCCGCCCGGACGGCGCCTATTCGCGCGCCATCCACGGCGCCGACGGCAAGTTCCTCGGCGAAGTGGGCGAGGGCAACCGCAAAGACATCCGTAACGCGGTGGAAGCGGCGCACAAGGCTACCGGCTGGACCAAGGCTACCGCGCACAACCGCGCGCAAGTGCTGTACTACGTCGCCGAAAACCTGGCTGCGCGCGGCGCCGAATTCGCCGAGCGTATCGCGGCGCAGACCGGCACCAAGAACGCGGAGAAGGAAGTGCAGGCTTCCATCGAGCGCCTGTTCTACTGGGCGGCGTGGGCTGACAAGTACGACGGCCTGGCGCACCAGCCGCCGATGCATGGCATCACTGTGGCGCTGAACGAAGCGATCGGCGTGATCGGCATCGTGTGCCCGAACGAGAACCCGCTGCTCGGCTTTATCTCGCTGGTGGCGCCGGCGATTGCCGTTGGCAACCGCGTGGTGGCCGTGCCGTCGGAAGCGTTCCCGCTGTCGGCGACCGACTTGTACCAAGTGTTCGATACGTCGGACCTGCCGGGTGGCGTGGTGAATATCGTCACCGGCTCGGCGGACGAACTGGCGCGCACCCTGGCGTCGCACTCGGATGTGGATGCGATCTGGCGTCACGACGGTTCGGCCGCCGGCTGCGCGGAAGTGGAGAAGCTGTCGGCGGGGTCGCTGAAGCGGACCTGGACCGGTGGCTCGAAGGGCCGTGACTGGTTCTCGACTGCGCAGGCGGGTGGCCGTGTGGTGTTGGCGCATGCTTCGCAGGTCAAGAATATCTGGATTCCGTACGGCGTCTGAAAACCGGCAGGTCGGTGTCTGACCCTGCGGGTCAGACACCGGTTTACCGGTTTGGAAGTAAAAAGAAAGAGATAAAAAAATGTTCCTCCCCCAGGAAATCATCCGTAAAAAACGCGACGGCGGCGTGCTGAGCAAAGAAGAAATCCAATTCTTCGTCAAAGGCATCACCGACAACAGCGTCAGCGAAGGCCAGATCGCCGCATTGGCGATGGCCGTCTTCTTCAACGACATGACGATGGACGAGCGCGTCGCGTTCACCCTGGCCATGCGCGATTCCGGCGAAGTGCTGGAGTGGAAATCCCTCAACCTGCCCGGTCCGGTGATGGACAAGCACTCCACCGGCGGCGTAGGCGACGTGGTATCCCTGATGCTCGGCCCGATGATTGCAGCCTGCGGCGGCTTCGTCCCGATGATCTCCGGCCGTGGCCTGGGCCACACCGGCGGCACGCTGGACAAGTTCGATTCCATCCCCGGCTACTCCACTGTCCCAAGCAACGACAAATTCCGTGAGGTGGTGAAAGACGTCGGTGTCGCCATCATCGGCCAGACTTCGAGCCTGGCGCCGTCGGACAAGCGCTTCTATTCGATCCGCGACGTCACCGCGACCGTGGAATCGGTGGCCATGATCACCGGCTCCATCCTGTCGAAGAAGCTGGCCGCCGGCCTGGACGTGCTGGCGATGGACGTCAAGGTGGGCTCGGGCGCCTTCATGCCGACTTACGAGAAGTCGGTGGAGCTGGCAGAGTCCATCGTCAAGGTGGGCAATGGCGCCGGTACGCTGACTTCGGCCCTGCTGACCGACATGAACGAATCGCTGTCGCCGTGGGCCGGCAATGCGCTGGAAGTGCGCGGTGCGATCGATTACCTGACCGGCAAGTTCCGTCCGGCGCGCCTGCATGAAGTCACCATGGCGCTGTGCGCCGAGATGCTGGTGCTGGGCAAGCTGGCGGCCGACGAGGCCGATGCGCGGGCCAGGCTGCAGCATGCGCTGGACTCGGGCGAGGCGGCGGAGCGCTTCTCGCGCATGGTCAAGGCGCTGGGCGGGCCGGCCGACCTGGCGGAGAATATGGACAAGCACCTGGAGCGGGCGCCGATCGTGGTGCCGGTGCCTGCGCCGCGCGCGGGTTACGCGGCGGCTACCGTGTGCCGCGATATCGGGCTGGCGGTGGTGTCGCTGGGCGGGGGGCGCAAGCGTCCGACCGATGCGATCGACTTTGCTGTAGGTTTGACCGATCTGGTGGAATTGGGGCAGCCGGTCCAGGCGGGGCAGCCGCTGGCGATGGTGCATGCGCGGACCCAGGCTGCGGCGGAGCAGGCGGTGCGGGAAGTGCAGGCGGCGTACACGATCGCGGATGCGGCGCCGACGGCGAATCCGATTGTGTACCGTACTATTCGGCCTTAAACCGGCAAACCAGTGTCAGACCCGCAGGGTCTGACACTTCACTGGCCGGCGAGCAGGCAGTGTCTGACCCCGCGGGCCAGACACTGGTTTACCGGTTCTGGAGTGCACATGAACAACGAAAAACTGATCGAAGAAGCCAAGGCCGCGCGCCTGAAAGCTTACACCCCATACTCCAACTTCAAGGTCGGCGCCGCGCTGCTGACGAAAGACGGAAAAATCTTCCACGGCTGTAACGTGGAAAACGCCAGCTACGGGCTGTGCAACTGCGCCGAACGCACCGCCTTCTTCAGCGCCATCGCCCAGGGCTACCAGCCGGGCGATTTCGACAAGCTGGCCGTGGTGGGCGACACCGACAACCCCATCGCACCCTGCGGCGCCTGCCGCCAGGTCACGCTGGAGTTGGGCGGCAACCAGCTGCCCGTGGTGCTGGCCAACCTGAAAGGCGACGTCCGCGCAACCACGGCAGCCGAACTGCTGCCGGAAGCCTTCGGCGGCTGGGATTTGAAGAAGTAGAGATGTAAAGCGTGAAGAAGGCCATCGACGTACAAACAGCCGTCGCAATCGCGGCGTCCGAAGCGATTGCAGCCAAGACGCAGGGCACGTTCGGTGTCGGCGGCGTCATGCTCGACGCCAGCGGCACCGTGCTCAAGGCGCTGCACAACAACGTCATCAAGCTTGGCCTGATCTACGACCCCACCGCGCACGGCGAACGCCAGCTCATCGACTGGTACTTCGCCGAGCGCGCCAAAGGCCGCGATTTGCCGCCGCCCGAGGAAATCACCATCGTGACCTCGCTCGACCCATGCTGCATGTGCACCGGCGCCATCCTCGCGGCGGGCTTCAATGTGGTGGTCGCCGCGCCGGACGCCAAGGCCGGCATCAACTACAACGGTTCCGCCTTCTTCCCCTCGCTGCCGGCAGCCTTGCGGCCGCAGGCGGAAAAGACTTTCGCCTATCCGGCCGTGCTGGGCAGCTCGTCGTATGCGCGGCGCGGGGCAGGGGCCGCGCCGAAGCCCTTCTTCATCGGCAAGACCATTGCGGAACCGACGCAAGCCTTATGCTCGCTGGTGTTCGAGGCCACGTCGGCCAATGTGATGGACTTGTTCAATATCGACCCGCCGCAGCAGGATTTGAAAGACCCGGCCACGCTGCCGGCCGACCACTTTATCGTGCGCGCCCTGAAGCGCGCCTTCCCCGACGCGCTAACCTACCGCTGCGCGCCGCGCGCGCCGGATGCCGGCCTGGCGCCTTATCTGCAGCAAGCCATGGCACGCGACAAGGCGCAAGGCGGCAAGGGCGATGCGGTGGCGCTGCTGGATTCGTTCGGCAACCTGTTGTTGTGCTGCCACGGCCGCCAGCAACAGTCGGCCATCCGTACCGCGTTCATGGAATGCACGCGTGCCTATGCCCAGTTGCGCTACAAGCTGATGGAGGGCGCCGATGCCGCGACCCAGGCGGAAGTACGGCATTACCTGGGGCACCCCAAAGACGGCACCTTCGTCTTCGCCGTCGGCCCGGACGACAGCGCCCTGAGTTTCATGGCACTGGGCGCCTACGGCTCGACGATGGAAGGCGCGCTGCCCCACAACAATCCAGCGCAGTTCCAGTACGTGCGGCCAGGCATGCCTGAGCCGGCGCTGCACGACTTGTGCGGCCACCTGCCGCCTTTGTACCGCAATCTGATCAGGATCCGCCCGACCCAGGTCGCCGACCCCACCTTGGTGGCCGCGCTCGCCTGAGCGATACAGTCCTCGACAAAACGGCCCGCTTACTTTACTTTATTGCAATTGGTGAAGCGCTTGGTGGTGTGACCTTAAGGAGTGTCGCATGGGCAACTACGCATTGGAACTGGGCAAGCTACTCGATCACGGCAACCCGCCGGACTATGTGCGCTGGAACCGGCGACGTATCATCAGTTGCGTCGATTTCCTGAGCAGCGCACTTCCCTTGAAAGGCCTGCATACACTCGATATCGGGCATGACGTGCATGTCGGCTCCCTGCTCAAGCATGCAGGCTGCGACTTGCGCGGCAATGTCGCGCCCCTGGAATTGCATGGTCACGAGTCGGCGCGCGACAGGGCAAGCTACACCGACCCCGAGGGCAAGGTGTACCAATGGGATCTGGATGCCTTCGATTTCGAAGGCAAATTTCCCTACCCGGATGCCACCTTCAATCTCGTCACGGCGATGGAAGTGATCGAGCACGTCGCCGGCAGTCCGCGCGCTTTCGTCAAAGAGATCAAGCGCGTGCTGAAGCCGGGCGGTGCCGTCTTCATCGCCACGCCGAACGCCGCGTCGTGGGCCAAGATGCTGCGCCAGCTGGGGCACGCGCCAGCCTACGATTCCAAACCGTACTCGCAGGATTTCGGACCACGGCACGTGATGTGCCACGTCTACGAATACACGCCGTGGGAACTCAAGGAATTGCTGCGCAGCGAAGGCTTCGAGGTCGTCCGGTTCGCCACCTGGGACCCCTATGATTCCGACCCGGTCGGCGCCCGCCCCAAGGCGCTCAAGGTCATGTTCGCCGGCGCCCTGGGCCTGCTGGGCTACCTGCGCTACGCTGCGCTACTGTTCAAGGACCGTGGCCACCAGATCGGCCTGATCGCCAGGCTCAAGCCGCATTAGGCGTCATCGAACGATGCGCTGGCGTCGGTCTGCATCATGCCGAAGATATTGCCGTCCGGGTCCTTGGCGTAGGCCAGCCAGCCCACACCCGGCACCGGCATCTTCGGCACGGCCACGGTGCCTTTGAGTTCCTTCAGCAGCAACAGCGACTGGTCCAGGTCCGCCACGTCAACGGTGCAGACAAAAGCGTTGACGGCCGCCCCTTCTTCCGGACGCGGTCCGCGGCGCGGCAGCAAGCCGCCATTAATGCCGGGCGCGCCGACTTCGCCGGTACCGACCAGCCAATACTCGCCGCCTTCCCATTTGGAAAAGCTCCAGTCGAACATCCTGCCGTAGAAGTCGATCAGGGCTTGCGGCTCGCTGGCCTGGATTTCAAAGTGTACGGTGCGTCCCATCAATGCTCCCAAGGGTCGTAAGTGCCGATGCTCCACACATGTCCTTCCGGATCGCGGCAGGTGAAACCGCGCCCGCCATAATCCTCGTCCTGCAAGGGCATCTCGATCGGGGCGCCGGCCTGCACGCAGCGTGCGTGGACTTCGTCGGCATCGTTGACGACCAGGTAGGCGCTCTGCGTCACCGCCATGCCCACCTGGGACGGCTGCTTCAGCAAGCGGCCATATTCGGTATCAAAAATTGAGCTGAGCATGACCATGCCGTTGCCATAGGAAAGCTGGGCATGGGCAATCGTGCCATCTTCGTTGGGCACCACCAAGGCAGCCTTGAACCCCAGGGTCTTGCATAGCCAGTCGATAGCGGCGGGCGCGTCCCGGTAACGCAGGCAAGGCATGATGGTCGCGCGCGTAGCTTTTGGAATCGTCATATCGTTCTCTCCCTGAAAACGCAGCGTAGTCAGGACAATATAGACTAGCACTGTACAGGGGGCAAGCGAGCGCTGGCGGCCTACATTTGCTGGAATAAATGGGTGTTGCCGCGGCTGACTTCGAGTTCTTCGCTGGAGTTGCGCACGCGGACCATCTGGCGGCCGCGCAAGTCGCGCGTCACTTCGCTGATCGCATCGACACGCACCAGGGTGGAACGGTGGATGCGCCAGAATTCGTTCGGGTCCAGCTCATCTTCCAGTTCCTTCAGCGTCTTGCGGATCAGGAATTCGCCTTGCGCGGTCTGCACCCGCGTATATTTTTCGTCGGCGCGAAAGAACAACACTTCCTTGGTCGAGATCATGCGCAAACTGTTGCCGACCTGCGCCTGGATCCAGTGCAGGAATTCCTGGTGCGGGGCACCGGCGGCAACGGCCGGGCTGCGGCCGCTTTGCTGCAGTAATTGGCTCAACTGGCGTTCGATATTGTTCGGCGTCTTGCCGAGGCGCGCTTGCAGCCGGCTGCACGTCGTCTTCAGGCGGTCCAGGTTGACCGGCTTGAGCAGGTAATCGAGCGCGCCTTGTTCGAACGCTTCGATCGCATACTGGTCGTAAGCGGTGATGAACACGATGTGGCAGCGGTTGAACAGCATGCGCGCCGCTTCGATGCCGCTCAGCCCCGGCATGCGGATGTCGAGGAAGACGATGTCGGGCTGGTGCTGGCCGGCGAGGGCAATGGCTTCGATGCCATTGGCCGCTTCCGCGACGATGTCCAGCTCCGGCCAGGCTTCGTTCAGGCGCTTGCGCAGCATGTCGCGCATCGGTTCTTCATCGTCGGCGATGATGGCGGTGGCTTTGGGCTGGGCGGTCATGGTTATGGCTTGGCGAAAATATCGGGGGCGAAGGGGATGCAGATGGAGGCGCGGCAACCGCCACCCATCGGCTGTTCGATCAGCAGCTGGGCGCGCGTGCCGTACATCAGCTTGAGGCGTTCGCGCACATTGGTCAGGCCGACCCCATCGCCGGCGTAGGCGTTGAAGCCCACGCCATCATCCTGCACGTCGACTTGCAGCATGCTGCCGTTGACGCTGGCACGGATGTCGATGCGGCCGCCTTCCACCTTGGGTTCCAGGCCGTGCTTGATCGAATTCTCGATCAGGATTTGCAGCATCATCGGCGGGAAGGTGGCGCTTTCCAGTTCTGGCGGCACGTCCAGCGACACGGCCAGGCGCGACTTCATGCGCGCCTGCATGATGGCGAGGTAGGAGCGCGCCATCTGGATCTGGCGGCCCAGCGTACCGTTGCCGCGCGAACGCATCTGGGGCAGGGTGGCGCGCAGGTATTCGATCAGGTGGGTATGGATCTTGGCGGCTTCCGGCGGATCGGTTTCGATCAGCTGGCCGATCAGGGCCAGGGTATTGAACAGGAAGTGGGGCTCCACCTGGGCCTGCAGGGCCGACATTTGCGCTTCCACCAGGCGGCGTTCCAGGCTTTCGGTGCCGGCTTGCGCGGCGGCCTTGCGCGCCTCGATTTCCGCCTTGCGCTTGCCGCCGGCCAGGATTTTCAGGCCGGCCGACAACAGCACGAAGAACGCAGCTTGCTCGGGGTGGATGGCTGGCGTGCACGCCAGCAGGAAGGCCAGCACCCAGGTGACGACCAGCTGGCGCAACGGCACCTGTGCCAGCCAGTCGAAAAAGCTCCACCACATGGCGCTGGCGGTTTCGCCGACCTCGCCAACGAAAGAGAGCACGCTGCGTGCGCGGTTACCCATGTTGCTTCTTGCCTCCGAATGCATTGATGGCCAGCTTGACGACCAGTACGGCGATGAACAGGGTGATCGCCAGCGGCAGGATGGTCAGGAACAAGGCGATGACGATGCACATGGCAACAATGCCCGGCCACGACATATGGTCCAGCGTGCGGACGAAGTGGCGGCCTATGCCGACAAAAGCTTGCCACACTTCTTTCACGGTTTCCTTGGCGCTTTTGTTAATGGTTTTCATCGGGTCCTCCTTGCGTTTCGATGGTGCAACTGTACCGCTGTCGCTTGCAACAGTGGAGGGGCATCCGACGAACTGCAAAGCGGGGCGGATGACCTGCTGCGGCGGGCGACGAACGGCTAGCGCGCGGCGCTCCAGTCCGAGCGCAGCAGGCCGAAAAAGTCGGTGTCGCAGATCTCGCCGTTGACGATCCAGCGTTCGCGCAGATGGCCTTCATGCACGAAATGCAAGCTTTTCAGCAGCTTGGCCGAAGCGGTATTGCGCGGGTCGATGTCGGCTTCGATACGGTGCAGGCGCAGCACGCGGAAGGCGTAATCGATCAGCGCGGCCATCGCTTCCTGCATATAGCCTTGGCCCCAGAACGCGCGGTCGAGCATATAGCCGATGTCGCAGCGGCGGTTCTGGCGGTGGAAGCTGTACAGGTTGATGATGCCGGCCAATTGCCCGTCGACTTCGACGCCCATGCGCAGCAGTTCGCCGCTCTCATAGCCCGCCCTGGCGGCGGCGAAATAGTCCTCGGCTTGCTGCATTTCGTCCCATGGCGCGCCGCTCCAATAGCGCATGGCCTCTGGATCGGAATACATGCGGTACAGCGCGGGCACGTCGGCCGGGGACAGGAAGCGCAACTGCAGGCGCGGGGCGGATAAGGTAAATGGGGCAAAAGCTGGCATGGCAGACGGTCTCAAAAAAGCGTTATTGCATTCTAGCAAGAAATCGAGTTAATATAACTTTAACTATATCTTACAGAAGGAGAAAATTCAGATGCGTGTCTGGCTCGTCCTGGCGGTAGCGTTCTCACTGGCACATCCATTGGCCCATGCCCAGCGCAGCACCATGTCGAACGGCAATGGCGGCGCGAATTTTGTCGGTATGGACAGTGTGGGCGATCCGAGCAAGGACATGATGCGGCGTTTTATCGATGCCAGCCGCCTGGCCTTGACGGGCAGCCAGCAATTGCTGGCGGCACTGGGACAGGACCAGGATGCCGCCGCAATGGGTGAACGCGCCGCACAATTGTCCGAAACGATGACGCGGCGTGCCGTCGAAGAAACGCTGGAAGCCCAATTACGCGGTGCGGCCGTGTCGGCCAAGTCGCTGGCCGGCGGCGGCCAGGCGCCGGCGGCCCAGCTGGAAGCGGCCCTGGCCGCGTTGGCGCAGGCGGTCGCCCAGTACGACCTGATGTTGAAGGATTTGCCTGAGGCGCGCACCGCCATGAATACCATCCGTATGGTGAGCAAGACCGATACGCCGGCTTTCTACATGGTGCGCAGCCTGCCGGGCAACACCGCCAGCCTGAAAAAGGAAATCCGCACCATTGCCCAAGCCAGCCGCCAGGCAGGGGCCAGTGTGCCGGAAGCCTTACTGGCAATTTGAACGTCTATCGGGTGAGTCGCGTTACCGCGACAACAAGCTGAGCCGTTATCGACAATTCAATTGTGCAGGCCTACTATCGATTGACCGACGCGTGATCCGCGCGGTCTTTCCACATTCCTGAAAATGGAGGGCTTCATGCGCAATAGAACTTTGCGGTTCCTTGGCAGTGCGTCCATCCTGGCGGCAGTGGCGATCCCACCCGCCGCCCTGGCCGATCATGCCTGGGGCAATTACCACTGGGGCCGGACGGCCAACCCGTTCACCCTCAAGGTAGGCAATAACGTCAGCAGCGTCTGGCAATCGTCCTTCAATGCCATGATCACGGACTGGACCAAGTCCACCGTGGTCGATGTGGTGGCCGTGCCGGGCAGCGTGAGCAATTTGCGCAAATGTTCGCCGACCTTGGGCCGCGTGGAAGTATGCAATTACAGCTATGGCCGCAATGGCTGGCTGGGCATCGCGCAGATCTGGGCCAGCGGCAACCACATCACGCAGGGCGTGGTGAAAATGAACGACACCTATTACGCTACGGCCACCTACAACAAGCCGGAATGGCGCAACCTGGTGATGTGCCAGGAAATTGGCCATACGCTCGGCCTGGACCACCAGGATGAAGCCTTCGACAATCCCAACCTGGGCACCTGCATGGATTACACCAGCAGCCCGTTGGGCCCGCCAAACAATGAACATCCGAACACCCACGATTACGACATGCTGAAGACCATTTATGCCCATACCGATGCGGCGGGCACGGTCTTCAGCACCCCGCCCAGCGAGGCGGCCGGCAATGCGCCGGACGAGTGGGGCAAGCTGATGCGCAGCACCAACAGCGGCCGCACCCAGGTCTTCGAGCGCGAACTGGGCGGTGGACACCGCGTCTTCACGTTCGTGATCTGGGCCGAGGAGCGCGGCAACCGCCACCACTAACCGGCGCCGGTCCTGCTTATTGCTGGCCGTCGCCGAATTGCTGGGCAAAGCTTTGCGGCGGCGCCGGTGGGGTGCCGTCGGTGCGCGCGGCGGGCAGCGCTGCGCGCAGCGGCTGGCAGGGGCGCGACGCCAGCGCCTCCCACTCGGGCGCGTCGATGCCGTCGAAAATCGCCTTCAATTGCTGGCCCCAGGTACTGCGGATCATCTGGAAGTATTGGTTCTTGTCGTCCACCGTGACGAAGCGGGTCACGGCCAGGCTGTCGGCCTGGTACACCAGCAAGTCCAGCGGCAGGCCGACCGAGACATTCGAACGCAGGGTCGAGTCCATCGAAATCAGCGCGCATTTGGCCGCGGCATCGAGCGAACTGGCGGGGGTGATCACGCGGTCGATGATCGGCTTGCCATACTTGGCCTCGCCGATCTGGAAATAAGGGTTCTCGGCTTGCGCTTCGATGAAATTGCCGGCCGAATAGATGTGGAACAGGCGGCAGCGTTCACCCTTCACCTGGCCGCCAAAAATCAGGTTGATGTTGAACTCGATGCCGAACTTGCCCAGCGCTTCCGCATCGCGCGCGTGGACGATGCGCACGGCCTCGCCCACCACGCGCGCCGCTTCGAACAGGTTGGGGGCATCCCACACGGTGTAGCCATTGCTGCCGGTCAGTTCGCCCGCCAGCTGGCGTACCGACTGCGAGACCGACAGGTTACCGGATGTCATCAGCACCATCATGCGTTCGCCCGGGTTTTCGAATACGCTCATCTTGCGTACGGCGCCGACCTGGTCGACACCGGCATTGGTACGCGAATCGGACAGGAAAACCAGCCCCGCATCGAGGCGCATGGCAACACAATAAGTCATGGGGAAAGCCTATGGACGGAAAAACCGATTCTACACCGCCTATTGCTGTCCCGAGTGCACCTGCACCTGCACCGACAGGGTTTCGGTGCCGCCGCCGCGCCGCACGCCGCGCAGCGGGGCCGCTGCTTCATAGTCGCGCCCCACGGCCAGCCGGCAATAGGCATCGTCCATCAGCCGCGCATGGGTCACGTCGAGGCTGACCCAGCCTTCATAGCCGCTGTCCGTGGCCCAGGCATCGACCCAGGCATGGCTCGCCGCATGGCTGCCGCCGCCGGGATCGATATAGCCCGACACATAGCGCGCCGGAATGCCGTGCGCCTGGCAGCAGGCGAGGAAGACATGGGCATGGTCCTGGCAGACACCGCTGCCCAGTTCAAGCGCGGCGCCGGCGCTGGTGCTGACTTCGGTTGCACCACTTTGGTAGGCCACCGCACCAACGATGTGCCCGGCCAGCTGCAACAGCTCCGCCGTGCCGGCTTTGCCCACGGGGAGGGTAGCCCCGGCCAGGGCCAGGATGGCCGGTGTCGCGGCCGTCAGCGGGGTCGGTACGGTATAGACCAGCGGCGGCAAGGCGTCGTCCTGACCGATGCGGCCACCGGGCGGGCTGCTGGTTTCCACCGTGCCGCAGGCGACGATGGACAGCTTGCTGTGGGCGGCGGCCAGGGTCAGCATGTGCGAGCGGTTGCCGAAGGCATCGGTGAAGGCATGCAGCTGGCCGGGGGCGGAAAGCTGCCATTGCAGCACGTGTTGCTGGGCTTCCACGCGCGGCGTCAGGCGCAGCAGCTGGATGCTGTAGGCCAGGGCGCTGCTGTAGTTGTAGCGTGTTTCATGACGGATCGTCAGTTGCATGGTGGTTCCTCAGGCGGCCAGCGGCACCAGGAAATCGCGGCTGACCCGGTTGCCCAGCTCATAGACGCGCGCCAGGAAGCCGGTCAGCATGTCATGCAGGCCGACCTGCATGATGTCTTCGATGCGGGCAAACTGCAGCTCGGCGTGCAGCTTGCCGGCAAAGCGCTCGGTATCGGCCGACAGGTCATTGCGCACCTCGTGCAGGTTATCCACCACTTCCGCCATGCAGGCTAGCAGTGACCGCGGCATGTTGGCGCGCAGTATCAGCAGTTCGGCCACGCGCTCGGGCGTGATGACGTCGCGGTAGACCTTGCGGTAAATCTCGAAGCCGGACACGGAACGCAGCAGCGCCGCCCAGTAATAGAAATCGCGCTCGCCGCTGGCGCTGTCGCGCAGGCCGTGGAACTTGACGTCGAGGATGCGCGCCGTATTGTCGGCGCGCTCCAGGGCGGCGCCGAGGCGGATGAAATTGACGGTTTCGTCGTTCAGCATGGTGCCCAGCGTGACGCCGCGCGCCAGGTGGGCGCGGTACTTGACCCATTCGAAGAACTTGCCGGGATCCTGCCCCAGCAGGCCGTTGCCCAGGTGCTTCTGCAGGTCGAGCCAGGTCTGGTTCTGGATTTCCCAGACCTCGGTGGTCAGCGTGCCGCGCACCGCGCGCGCATTCTCGCGCGCCTCGCGCACGCAGGCGGTAATGGAGGAAGGGTTGGACGGGTCGCGCACCATGAAATCGATCACGTCGCGCGCCGTGACGGCGGTGTACTTGGCGCCGTAGGCGGGTTCCAGCTCGGAGATCCCGAGCAGGGCGCGCCAGCTGCGTTCGGTGTCGGCGGGCGATTGCGGCAGCATGGCGGTCTGCACGTTCACGTCCAGCATGCGCGCGGTGTTTTCGGCGCGTTCGGTGTAGCGCGACATCCAGAACAGGTGGTCGGCGGTTCGGCTCAACATGGTTTCCTCCTTATGCTTCCAGTACCCAGGTGTCCTTGGTGCCGCCCCCTTGCGAGGAATTCACCACCAGCGAGCCTTCCTGCAGGGCGACCCGGGTCAGCCCGCCCGGCACCATGGTGACGGCCTTGCCCGACAGGACGAAGGGGCGCAGGTCGATATGGCGCGGGGCGACGCCGTTCTCCACGAACGTGGGGCAGTTGGACAGGGCCAGCGTGGGCTGGGCGATATAGCCGTCCGGCCTGGCGACCAGGCGCTCGCGGAAGGCCGCCACCTGTTCGCGCGTGCTGGCCGGGCCGACCAGCATGCCGTAGCCGCCGGCGCCATGCACTTCCTTGACCACCAGTTCCGGCAGGTGGGCCAGCACGTAATCGAGGTCGGCCGGCTTGCGGCATTGCCAGGTGGGGACATTGTGCAGCACCGGTTCTTCCGCCAGGTAAAAGCGGATCATGTCCGGCACGAAGGGGTAGATCGACTTGTCGTCGGCGACGCCGGTGCCGATGGCATTGGCCAGGGTGACGCGGCCGGCGCGGTAGACCGACAGCAGGCCCGGCACCCCCAGCGAGGAATCGGCGCGGAAGGCGAGCGGGTCGAGGAAGTCGTCGTCCAGGCGGCGATAGATCACGTCGACGCGGCGCGGGCCGTGGGTGGTGCGCATGTAGACCGCATTGTCGCTGACGAACAAGTCCTTGCCTTCCACCAGCTCGACCCCCATCTGCTGCGCCAGGAAGGCGTGTTCGAAATAGGCCGAGTTGTACATGCCGGGCGTCATGACGACCACCGTCGGGTCGTCCACGCCTTGCGGGGCGACCGAGCGCAGGTTGTCCAGCAGCAGGTCGGGATAGTGGTCGACCGGCGCCACCCGGTTGCGGGAGAACAGTTCGGGGAACAGGCGCATCATCATCTTGCGGTCTTCCAGCATGTAGGACACGCCGGAAGGCACGCGCAGGTTGTCCTCCAGGACGTAGAACTCGCCCTGGCCGGCGCGCACGATGTCCACCCCCGCGATATGGGCGTAGATGCCGGCCGGGACGTCGATGCCCTGCATCTCCGGCCGGTATTGGGCGTTGCGGAATATCTGCTCGGCGGGGATGATGCCGGCGCGGATGATGTCCTGCCCGTGGTAGATGTCGTGGAGGAACATGTTGAGCGCCTTGACGCGCTGCGCCAGGCCGCGCTCCAGCATGGCCCATTCGTGCGCCGGGATGATGCGCGGGATGATGTCGAAGGGGATCAGGCGTTCGGTACCGGCATCGTCGCCGTAGACGGCAAAGGTGATGCCGACCCGGCGGAAGCTCAGGTCGGCCTCGGCGCGCTTGCGCGCCACGCTGTCGGGCGGCTGCTGTTCCAGCCAGCGGCAGAACTCGCGGTAGTGTTCGCGCGTGCTGCCGGCATCGGTCATTTCATTGAAAAAGTTGGGCATGGGCGCTGTCCTTGGATGGGATAGCAAATCCCATTCAAGTTTTATGCCAGCAATTCATGCACCATTGCGGTGCCTGGGCCGTCAAGCCTTCAGCGACGCCAGCACGACCTTGACGATGGTTTCCTCGGCCTGGCGGAAGTCGTCCTCGCCCAGCTCCTCGCGGCCGAGCACGAGCCGGATCTGCGCGGCAAAATCGGCGTAAGTCTGGGTCATGGCCCAGATCGCGAACAGCAGGTGGGTGGCATTCACCGGGGCGATGCGGCCCTCGGCGATCCAGCGCTCGAATACTTCGATATCCTTGCGCAGCAGCGGTACCACGCGCTCGCGGATCTGCGCGCCGTACAGCGGGGCACCGCTGATCACTTCCATCGCATACACGCGCGACGCCAACGGCTGTTCGCGCGAAAAATCGAGTTTGGCCTTGATGTAGGCGCGCAGCACGTCGGCCGGCTCGCCATCCGGGGCGGCCAGGCTGGCCATGCGCTCCAGCCAATCGTCCAGCACGTCGTCCAGCACGCGCTGGTAGAGCGCTTGCTTGGTGGGGAAGTAGTACATCAGGT
>CBFGQI010000029.1:0-45924 GCA_965650885.1 uncultured Oxalobacteraceae bacterium | reverse complement strand
TAGTTGATGCCGAAGCTGGTGGCGACCATGCCGAAGCCGGCCATCAGGCCGTGCTTCATCGTGTAATCAAGCGATGGCGCAGGGCCGCACCAGCGGGCAAAGGCGATGGCCGCGATCAGGGAGAACAGGAAGGAAATGCCGAACACTTTGGCGGGGTGGCCGGGCTGCTGGACGCCGCCGTTTTCGGCATTCCACATTTTGCCGAACAGGGCTGGCGAGTACCACAGGCCGCCCAGCATGAAACTCGACACGGCGGCCAGCAGGACGGCCCAGATGTTCATGTCCCATACATACATTTTTGACTCCCCAAGTGGTTATTGTTGAGGAGGAAAGATATCACTGCTTGCAATGCTCGGAAAGCATTTCTCCTAATTTGCCGCTGGCGGCCTGGCGGTCATCGGCCCAGGTCAGGGCGGATTCGGTGGCGCCGGCCACGTCGCGACGCAGGAAGCTGACATAGGTCGAGCCTTTTTTGCCGGTGACGTGCAGCAGGCGCACTTCGCAGCTGCGGCTGTCGGTCAGGCTGCGGGCGGCGGCTTTGGCGGTGTTCAGGACTTCGACTTTGACGACCGGGCCGATGTGAGCCACCAGCGGCGCGCGCTGGTTGAGGATGTCGAGCAGCTTATCGTCGGGAATGTCGCGGCTGCAGGCTACGGCCGCCAGGCCTACGGCCAGCATGGACAGCACTCTCTTCATAATCGGCCTCCGGAAGAACAAACGCCGCCCAGCGCAAGGGCTGGACGGCGTTTGGCTGTTGCGTTGCTCTTTACTGCGGTCAGGACATGTGCTGGCCGCCGTTGATCGCGATATTCGCGCCGGTGACGAAGGCCGCTTCTTCCGATGCCAGGTAGGCCACCAGGCCTGCTACTTCTTCCGGCTTGCCCAGGCGGGCCATCGGGATTTGCGGGATGATCTTCGAATCCAGCACGTCTTTCGGGATCTCCATCACCATCTTGGTGCCGATGTAGCCCGGCGAGATGGTGTTGACGGTTACGCCCTTGCGGGCCACTTCCAGCGCCAGGGCCTTGGTGAAGCCATGCACGCCAGCCTTGGCTGCGGAGTAGTTGGTCTGGCCGAAGGCGCCCTTCTGGCCGTTCACCGAGGAGATGTTGATGATGCGGCCCCAGCCACGGTCCACCATGCCATCCGCTACCGGCTTGGTCATGTTGAACACGGAGTCCAGGTTGGTCTTCATCACGGCATCCCAATTGACCTTGTCCATCTTCTTGAAGGTCATGTCGCGCGTGATGCCCGCGTTATTCACCAGCACGTCCACCGAGCCGATGTCGCGCTCGACGGCCTTGATGCACTCCTGTGCGGACTCGTAGTCCGACACATCGCAAGGATAGGCTGCGAAGTTGTAGCCCTGGTCCTTCATCGTGGCGAGCCACGATTCATGCGTCTTGTTAGTTGGGGAATATGTCGTTACCACCTTGTAGCCCAGCGCGACCAGCTTGATGCAGATCGCTTCGCCCAGACCACCCATGCCGCCTGTTACCAATGCAACTCGTGCCATTTAATGTTCCCCTTTTTTATTAAACGAAAGCTCAGTCCCTCTCTACTGCCAGTGCTACGCCCATGCCGCCGCCGATGCACAGCGAGGCCAGGCCTTTCTTTGCGTCGCGGCGGACCATTTCGTGCAGCAGGGTCACCAGGATGCGGGCGCCGGATGCGCCGATCGGGTGGCCGATGGCAATGGCACCGCCGTTGACGTTGATCTTGCTGGTGTCCCAGCCCATTTCCTTGTTCACCGCGCAGGCTTGTGCGGCGAAGGCTTCATTGATTTCCATCAGGTCCAGGTCTTGCGGCGACCAGCCGGCCTTCTTCAGGCACAGCTGCGAGGCCGGTACCGGGCCCATGCCCATGTAGGCTGGATCCAGGCCGGACGAGGCGTATGCCTTGATGCGTGCCAGCGGGGTCAGGCCCAGTTCCTTGGCCTGGCGGGCGGACATCATGACCACGGCTGCGGCGCCATCGTTGATGCCGGATGCGTTGCCGGCGGTGACGGTGCCAGCCTTGTCGAAGGCAGGACGCAGGCCGGACAGCGCTTCCAGCGTGGAGCCTGGCTTCACATATTCGTCCTGGTCGAAGAAGATGCTGCCCTTCTTCTGCACGATTTCCAGCGGCAGGATTTCGTCCTTGAACTTGCCTTCTTTCTGCGCGGCTTCTGCTTTCAGCTGCGATTGCAGGGCGAATTCATCCTGCTGGCTGCGCGAGATGTCGTACTTCTTCGCGACGTTCTCGGCGGTGATGCCCATGTGGTACTGGTTGTACACATCCCACAGGCCGTCCACGATCATGGTGTCGACCATCTTGGCGTCGCCCATGCGGAAGCCATCGCGCGAGCCGTTCAGCACGTGCGGGGAAGCGCTCATGTTTTCCTGGCCGCCGGCGATGATGATGTTGGCGTCGCCGCACTTGATCGCCTGTGCCGCCAAGTGGGTGGCTTTCAAGCCACTGCCGCACACCTTGTTGATGGTATAGCCCGGAATGGCGCTTGGGAGGCCGGACTTGATTACGGCCTGGCGCGCCGGGTTCTGGCCGACGCCGGCCGTCAACACCTGGCCCATGATCACTTCACTGACCAGGTTCGGGTCGATGCCAGTCTTGGCCAACAGGCCTTTGATGACATGGGCGCCCAGCTCTGCTGCCGGGGTCTTGGCCAAGGAACCGCCAAACTTGCCTACTGCGGTTCGGCCTGCTGCAACGATTACTACATCATCCATTCTGCTTCTCCGGGGGGTGGTATGAAAATCTGTCAATGCATTCTAGCTAAGTGCCAAGCGTGCGGCCAGCAATGGCCTACCGGAATAGTGGCTTATTCAAAGCCACGTCCGTTGCCTCACGGCCAAATGCTTGCGCACGGTCAATGGCTTGCATGCCTTGGTCAGTCGCCATGGCCAGCAAATCTTGTGGACGCTGGATGGCCAGGAACTCGTTGGAAGCTGCGGTCATGGCAGCGAGAGAAGCCCAGGCGGTATCTCTTTGCCAGTGACAAAGGCTGGCGAAGCTGGCGAGTTGCGCGTCGAAAGCCGCTTGCGCGGCGCGGGAAAAGTCGTCATTGAACGCGTACATGCCCTGCTCCTTCACGCAATCGTTGGCTGAGATACCTCAAGACTTCTCATGTTAGTTCGCGAATCCTGCTGCACGTTTGATATACATCAAGGCTGGTTTCATTTTGCATATTTCCCAACCTGATGTCACGACAATAACTTGATACCGTCCAGTGTGGCAGCGCATTGTTCGCGTATCACGTTGACGAAGTCGGCCACGTATGCTTTGTGCTCCAAGGCGGGCGGCACCGAGACAAACAGGTCGCTCCACAGGCCGGTGCTGCCGATCGGACGCGCGACGACGTAGTCGTAATCGACGTAATTCTTGATCGCCCAATTTGGCAACGCCGCAACACCTCGGCGGCTTGCAACCAGCTGCAGGATCGCGACTGTCAGCTCGGCGGTGCGGCGCTCGAACTCGATGCCCGCCGGGCGCAGGATTTCGCGGATCAGGTCGATCCGTTGTTCCGGCACGGGGTAGGTGATCAGGGTTTCACCGGCGAAGTCTTGTGCCGTCAGGCGGCGCTGGGCTGCGAGGCGGTGCTTTTGCGCCATCACAGTCAGGATTTCGAAGCGGAACAGAGGGAAGGTGGCGTAATCGGCGCTGTAATCGGAGCCGATCACCAGGTCGGCGGCGCCATTACGCAGCAAGTCGGCCGGCTCGCTGTGGAAGCCGGATACCAGGTCGATTTCCACGTCCGGCCAGCGGGTGCGGAAGGCATCCATGACCGGCATCAGCCAGTCGAAGCACGTATGGCATTCAAGGGCGACGCGCAACTGGCCGGTATCGCCTTGCGACAGGCGCAGCACGTCGCGTTCGGCCCGCTCCACTTCGGGCAGCAGTGTATCGGCCAGTTTGAGCAAGCGTTCGCCGGTGGCGGTAAAGCCGATCGGCACCGATTTACGCTCGAACAGCGGCGTTCCGTAGCGATCTTCCAGCAATTTGATTTGATGCGACAGGGCTGACTGGGTCAGGTTCAGCAATTGGGCTGCCTTCACCAGGCTGCCTGAAGAGCGCAACGCGGACAAGGTGCGCAGGTGACGAATCTCGAGCATATATGAATTGTTTTCAAGTTGATGCGCAAAAAGTTTCGTTTTTATTATATGCCGCCATGCCGCAAACTGTACGTCACCAATATTTCTCAGGCATGACAAAAATGAAACTCGTACAGACCCATATTCCTGGCTTTCCCCGTATCGGCGCAACGCGCGAACTGAAATTTGCTCTGGAGCGCTACTGGCGCGGCGAATCGAGCTCGGCCGAGCTCGAAACCGTTGGCGCTGACCTGCGGGCGCGGCACTGGGCGCTGCAACACCAAAGCGGACTCGATTTCGTCACCGTTGGCGATTTCGCCTTCTATGACCATGTCGCCAACCACATCCAGCTGTTTGGCTGCGAACCGGCGCGCTTCGCCGGCTTCACCGCGCCGCTCGAGCGCTACTTCGCCATGGCGCGCGGCAGCGATGGCGATGGCACGGGGGCCGCAGCATCGTGCGGCCCGGGCTGCGCCCATGCGGGCCATGCCGCGCCTGCCGCTTCGGCCGCCGGCTCCGCTGGCGCCGCGGCGCTCGAGATGACCAAGTGGTTCGACACGAACTACCACTACCTCGTGCCGGAATTCAGCGAATCGACCGCGTTCGAGCTGCACAGCAAGCGCCTGCTGGATGAGGTGGCGGAGGCGCGGGCGGCAGGCCACCGCGTCAAGGCGGTCCTGCTTGGCCCATTGACCTTCCTGTGGCTCGGCAAGGAGCGCGACGCTGCGCCCGACTTCAAGCGGCTCGATTTGCTGGACCGTCTGCTGCCGCACTACAGCCGACTGCTGGTACAGTTGCGCGCAGCGGGCGCCGACTGGGTGCAATTGGACGAGCCGATCCTCGGGCTCGACTTGCCCAATGCCTGGCGCAATGCCTTCGAACCGGCTTACTGGCTGCTCAACCAGGCCGGCGCGCAGCTGATGGTCGCGACTTACTTCTCTCCGCTGGAAGAAAACGTCAGCCTGGCTTGCCGCCTGCCGGTCGCCGGCCTGCACGTCGATGCGGTGCGCGCTGCCGGCGAGCTGACCAGCGTGGCCGATTGGCTGCCGGCGCACAAGGTGCTGTCGATCGGCATGATCGATGGCCGCAATATCTGGCGTGCCGACCTCGACGCCAGCCTTGCGACGCTGCTGCCGGTGATCGCGAAGCGCAGCGGCGCGGTGTGGCTGTCAACGTCCTGCTCGCTGCTGCATGTCCCATTCAGCCTGGCGGCCGAGCCTGCGCTCGATGATGAACTGCGTTCCTGGCTCGCGTTTGCGGAAGAAAAGCTGGCGGAACTGGCACTGCTGAAAGCTGCGCTGTCGGCCGACGAAAGGGTATCCGGACAAGTTGCCCGGGGCTTCGCAGCGGCCCGTGCGGCATTGGAATGCCGCCGCGCCAGCGCGCGTGTGCAGAACACGGACACCAGGGCGCGCGTGGCTGCGCTCGCGGCCGACAACAGCTCCGACCGTCGCGCCTTACCGTTCGCGGAACGCCAGCGCCAGCAGCAGGCGCGCCTGCAATTGCCGGCTTTCCCGACAACGACGATTGGCTCGTTCCCGCAAACGCCGCAAATCCGCGCGGCGCGTGCGGCTTTCAAGCGTGGCGAACTGGAAACGTCCGCGTATGCGCAGGCCATGCGCGACGAAATCGAACACGCCATCCGGAAGCAGGAGGAACTCGGCCTCGATGTGCTGGTCCACGGCGAAGCAGAACGCAACGATATGGTGGAATACTTCGGCGAACAGCTCGACGGGTTTGCGTTCACGAAGAACGGCTGGGTGCAATCCTATGGCTCGCGCTGCGTAAAGCCGCCCATCATTTACGGCGACGTGCAGCGCCCGCAGGCGATGACCGTGCAGTGGGCCGAGTATGCGCAGAGCCTGACCAGCAAGCCGGTGAAAGGCATGCTGACTGGCCCGGTCACGATCCTGCAGTGGTCCTTCGTACGCGACGATCAGGCACGTGCGGACACGACGCTGCAGATTGCCGCTGCAATCCGCGACGAAGTGCATGATCTGGAGAACGCCGGCATCGCGGTGATCCAGATCGACGAGCCTGCATTGCGCGAAGGCTTGCCGCTGCGGCGCAGCCGCTGGGATGCCTACCTCGCCTGGGCCACCAAGGCATTCCGCATCAGCGCTGCCGTTGCGGGCGATGCCACGCAAATCCACACGCATATGTGCTACGCGGAGTTCAACGATATCCTGCCGGCGATTGCGGCACTGGATGCGGATGTGATCACGATCGAATCGAGCCGCTCCGCCATGGAGCTGCTGGGTGGTTTCGCCAGCTTCCGCTACCCGAACGAGATTGGTCCCGGCGTGTACGACATCCACTCGCCCCGCGTGCCCGGCAGCGACGAGATGGCTGACCTGCTGCGCAAAGCCGCCCGCGTCGTCCCACCGGCACAGCTCTGGGTCAACCCCGACTGCGGGCTGAAAACCCGCGGCTGGCCGGAAACCTCAGCCGCCTTGCAAAACATGGTCGCCGCCGCGCAGAAACTGCGCGCTGAAATGGAACTTTCGTGAGCCATCCCTGTAGCAGAGGTGGCCGGCTGGTAGGGCTGACAATCCTAAATATCGGAATGTTTGGCCGGCTATTTGGCTTGCGTTAGACAACATGGGTATGTCCAGCGCACGACGGTTTCACCGTCGGTATCGATAAAGGCAGGGCCCTTGGTAAAACCGAGGCGGGATACGAGTCTGGACGAGGCGATGTTCGACGGAAGGATTTCTGCAACGACACGTTGCACAGATTCTTCCTGTGCTGCCAACTGTAGCAGTTGCGCGACTGCTTCGGTTGCAACGCCACGACCTCGCGCCTGTCGGGCGACGCCATACGCTATCTCGACCTCGCCGCCAACCGGCATTCCCTTGAAGGTGCACCCTCCAAGCACGGCCCCACCGGGTCTTTCCACGATCAGGAACGGCACGCACCAGAATGCCGGCATGCCAGCTTCCAATTGCGCCAATGCGCGTTCAGCAACGTGAGGAGGCGGCAGCGCGCCTTCAGCTGCGCCCTTGAAACGTGCGGCCGGTTTCTGCGCGGCCAGGCCAAGAAGCTCCTGTTGCGTCAGTTTCTCTAGTGCATATTTCCCTGGTGAGGGGCGCATTCTTTCTCCTTGCAGCGGCTTGGCGCTCTCTGGCATCGCCCTAGTCTGCCAGCACTGCGATGGCATTGATCGTGAGGACCGCGCCTGGCTTCGGCAAGGCTGCTACCCCAATCACGGTGCGGGCAGGATATGGCTCGGCGAAGGTCTCGGCATAGCCTCGGTTCATCTCCGCGAAATCTGCGACGTCGACAAGGTTGACCTGGATGTGAACAACATCGTCCAGGCTGGCACCTGCCGCAGCCAGCATTGCCGCGATGTTTTTCAGGGTCTGCAACGTTTGCTCGTAGGCCCCGGGGCCAACCAGCTGGCCGGTCGCGGGATCGACGCCCGGCGTGGCGGAAATGAAGACCTGGCCCCCGGCCTTGACCACATGGCTGTATGGCCCAATTGGCGGGAACAGATCTGTTTCGACGAAGGTCCTTGGCATGTTATCCAATGTATGAGGTTGTCATTTTGAAAATGATAGCACGCAGGCGCGGCGCATCCCGCTGGTCCCGCGATCGGGCCCCCGCCGTGGGACTTTTGAGCCTGCAAGCCGCATAAACACTGGACAAGCCTCCCCAAGCAAGCTTAAGCAAAGTACAATGCACGCAGCCTGGGCTCAGCCCGTCACTTTGCGATTGTTATGCCTAAGAGCACGTTCCAGAAGCCGATCGAAATCAAGATTTCCACTGTCGTCGCCGTGTCCGCCATCATGTACACGAGCGACCTTGTCGCCCTCGACGCCGCCATGAAAGAGATGACGGGTGGCGTTTCCGACTTCTTCGAAGGTGACCTGGCGGTCATCGACGTCGGCGACCTGGCACCGGGCTGCGAACGCATTGACTGGGCAGCAACCATCGCCCTCCTGAAAAAATACCGCCTGAACCCGGTGGCTGTGCGCAACGCCACGCCGGACATGGTGGAAGAAATCCAGCAACACGGCCTGCAACTGGATAGTGGCAAGCGCGACGACGCGCCGGCTGCGCCAAAGCCAGCGCCAGCTCCGGCCCCTGCGCCGGCCCCGGCTCCTGCCCAAGCGGCGGCGCCGGCGGCACCAGCTTCCAGCGGAACCATGATCATCGACACCCCGGTCCGTGCCGGCCAGCGCATTTACGCGCGCGGCGGCGACCTGATCGTCATGGCCGTCGTCAACAACGGCGCCGAGATCATCGCGGATGGCAGTATTCACGTTTACAACACTTTGAACGGCCGTGCCCTGGCGGGCGCCTCCGGCGACGCTTCGGCCCGTATTTTCGCTCTGTCGATGAGCCCGGAATTGGTCTCGATCGCAGGTGTGTACCGTACTTTTGAAGATGGTTTCCCGACTGCAAATGCACGCCAGCCGACACAAATCCGGCTAAAAGGCGATAGTCTGGATATACAATCTGTCAATTCCGCAAAATAACAGTTCAGTAAAGGATTCTTTGTGGCACGAATTATTGTAGTTACGTCCGGCAAGGGCGGTGTCGGCAAAACGACTTCCAGCGCCAGCTTCTCCACCGGCCTCGCCCTGCGCGGCCATAAAACCGTCGTCATCGATTTTGACGTCGGCCTGCGCAACCTGGACCTGATCATGGGTTGCGAACGACGCGTTGTGTATGACTTGATCAACGTGGTGAACAAGGAAGCCACCCTGAACCAGGCCCTGATCAAGGATAAGCACTGCGACAACCTGTACATCCTGCCGGCCTCCCAGACGCGCGACAAGGATGCGCTGACGGAAGACGGTGTCGAGGCGGTACTGGCGGAACTGATCAAGATGGACTTCGAGTTCATCATTTGCGACTCCCCGGCAGGCATCGAGCACGGCGCCCTGATGGCGCTGACCTTCGCCGACGAAGCCCTGATCGTGACCAACCCGGAAGTGTCGTCGGTGCGTGATTCCGACCGTATCCTGGGCATTATCCAGGCCAAGTCGCGCCGCGCCCTGTCCGGCGGCGAACCGGTCAAGGAGCATTTGCTGATCACCCGTTACTCGCCGAAGCGCGTGGAAATGGGCGAAATGCTGTCGTTCCAGGACGTGCAGGAAATCCTGCGCATACCGTTGATCGGCATCATCCCCGAGTCGGAGCAAGTGCTGCATGCGTCGAACCAGGGTAACCCGGCCATCCATTTCAAGGGCACCGACGTGGCCGAGGCTTACACCGACGTGGTGTCGCGTTTCCTGGGCGCAGAAGTTGAGCTGAAATTTACCGACTACGAGAAGCCTGGTTTCCTGAAGCGCATCTTTGGAGCTAAATAATGGCCCTGCTTTCTTTCCTGTTCCAGAACAAGCCGAAGACGGCAGTTGCGGCCAAGGAGCGCTTGCAGATCATCATCGCCCGCGAGCGCAATGGCCGCGCAGGGCCGGATTTCCTGCCGGCGCTGCATAAAGAGCTCATCGATGTGATTTCGAAGTACACCAAGGTGTCGGCGGACGACATCAAGATTTCGCTGGATCGGCAGGGGAATCTGGAGGTGCTGGACGTTAATGTGGTGCTGCCGGACGCTTGAAAACCGGCAAATCAGGGTCAGACCCAAGGGTCTGACCCTTACCGGTGTTGGCCCGCCACTAGAACCTGCCTTGCAACCTTAACGCAAGCGTCCACATGCTGGTACCCAATCTGCCGGAAGGCAAAGAATCCAATCGTCGCTGAAGCGATCTGCCCCGCGATCGGCACCAGTTTCCCCGCCTGCTTCGCCGCAATCTTGCCGGCACTGCGCTTCAGTACCGCCGTCACCAATTCGCGCGTGACCACCTTCCCCACCAGCATCCCGCCCAGGCTGATCACCGCCTCATAAGCGATCAGCTTCAGCTTTGGCTGCATGCGGTCGATTTGCGCCGGCGACAAGCCGAATTCATGGTTCACGTCATCGATGAGCTGGGTGAACAGGCGCAAGTCGGACACCACATCCACACCCGGGATTGGCACCGCCGCAACACCCGCCGACACCACCGCCCGACGCCGTACCAGGCGCCGGCAGCGTTCCCTGACCGCATCGATATCCGCCTCAGTCGAGGGCAATACTGTCCAGTCGCATTTCATGTTTCATTCTCCCCCAACGACTTGCAAAAGATGACCTGATTCATTGTGCTAGCCGCTCAAGCAGTGTACCTTGTGATTAAGGGACAGTCTCGCACGACAACGAAGACAGTAGTACCATAGGGAAATATTTGATCAATTTGGTAACTATTTCTTGTAAATCTCTGTTATATTCGTGTGACTGCTTCTTAACATTTTGCTGTAAAGAACATGAAAATCGCTGTCCTTGATGCTGACCGGAGCCAGGCCGACTTGATCTGCCAGGTCCTTACTTCTGCTGGCCATGTCTGCCATGGCTACCAGGCGGCTAAGGATCTGTTGGCCAATCTGCGCAAGGAAAGCTGCGACATGCTGATCCTCGACTGGCAGGTCGCCGATATGGATCCGGCCGAAGTGGTGCGCAAGGCGCGCGAAAAACTCCCCGAGCATGGCCCGGTGATGTTCCTCACCACCAGTTCAGGCGAGGACGATATCGTCGCCGGCTTGACGGTCGGCGCCGAGGATTACGTGATCAAACCGGTGCGCCGTGCCGAACTGGTGGCGCGCGTCCAGGCCCAGCTGCGCCGTGCCTTCCCGAGCCAGAATGGCGCCGAACAATTGCAGTTCGGCCAATATGTTTTCGAAACCCGTCCCGGCCGCTTGCTGATGGATGGCCAGGTCCTGGACGTGACCCACAAAGAGTTCTACCTTGCCTTGCTGTTTTTCCGCAACATCGGCCGGCCGTTGTCGCGCGCGTATATCCACGAGTCGGTCTGGATCCGCGAAACCGAGGTGCCGTCGCGCACCATGGATACCCACGTGTCGCGCGTGCGCAATAAGTTGCAACTGAAGCCGGAAAACGGCTTCCGCCTGGTGCCGGTGTACAGCTATGGCTACCGGCTGGAAAAGCTGGGTTCCTGAGGGCCAAACCACATCAAGGTATAATGGCGGCTGGAATCGTCCGTCTATACCGAAATGCAACTCCTCGCCGTCGGCCTCAACCACACCACTGCTCCCGTCGCCCTGCGCGAACGGCTGGCCTTCGCGCCTGAGCAGCTGGGCACGGCGGTGGCGGCGGCGCGCAACTGGTTTGCGCGCGCGGATTCCAAGGGCGGCGACGAGGCAGCCATCCTGTCGACCTGCAACCGTACCGAACTGTACGCAGCCAGCAATGCCGCCAGCCCGCTCGACGCCGGCGCGCAATTCCTGGCTGATTTCCACAAGCTGAATTATGCCGAGCTGCGCCCGCATTTGTACATGCTGCCGCAGCACGATGCCGTGCGCCATACCTTCCGCGTGGCGTCCGGCCTGGATTCGATGGTGCTGGGCGAGACCCAGATCCTGGGCCAGATCAAGGATGCGATCCGCACCGCCGATGAAGCGGGCGGGCTGGGCACCTACCTGCACCAGCTGTTCCAGCGCAGCTTCTCGGTGGCCAAGGAAGTGCGCAGCACCACCGAGATCGGCGCGCACAGCGTGTCGATGGCGGCCGCCGCCGTACGCCTGTCGCAACGCATCTTCGACAAGATCTCCGAGCAGAACGTGCTGTTCATCGGCGCCGGCGAAATGATCGAACTGTGCGCCACCCACTTTGCGGCGCAGAACCCGAAATCGATCACTGTAGCCAACCGCACCATGGAGCGCGGCGAAGCCCTGGCCCACCGTTTCAACGGCAAGGCCATGCGCCTGGCGGAGCTGGGCAACCAACTGCAGCAGTACGATATCGTCATTTCCTGTACCGCTTCTTCGCTGCCGTTGATCGGCCTGGGCATGGTGGAGCGCGCAATCAAGGCACGCCGCCATAAGCCAATGTTCATGGTCGACCTGGCCGTGCCGCGCGATATCGAGCCGGAAGTGGGCCGCCTGAACGACGTCTTCCTGTATACCGTCGACGACCTGGGCAAAGTGGTGCAGACCGGTATGGAAAACCGCCAGGCCGCGGTGGCGCAGGCGGAAGCGATCATCGAGACGCGCGTGCAATCGTTCATGCACTGGATCGATGACCGCGCCGTGGTGCCGGTGATCCAGGGCTTGCAGGAAAACAGCGAAGCAATCCGTTTGCTGGAACTGGAACGCGCCCGCAAACTGCTGGCCAAGGGCGAATCGGTCGACGCGGTATTGGAAGCGCTATCCAAAGGCCTGACCGCCAAGTTCATGCACGGGCCGCAGCAGGCGCTGCACCGCGCCCACGGCGACGAGCGCGCCCAGCTGGCCGAACTGCTGCCACAATTGTTCCGCGGCCGCCGTTAGCGGCGCCGATCCTGGCCGCGCACGCGGCACCTCCCGCTTTTTCCGCGCCGCCCGGCGCCCTCCCCCCCGCATAGGAACCGAATGAAACCATCAATGCTGGCCAAGCTGGACCAACTGGCAAACCGCCTGGTCGAACTGGACGAATTGTTGATGTCCGAAGGCGCGACGTCGAATATGGACAGCTACCGCAAGATGACGCGCGAGCATAGCGAACTGCAGCCGCTGGTGGCGCTGTACAAGGATTATCAGCAAGTGCTGGGCGATATCGGGGACGCGCAAGCGATGCTGTCCGATCCGGACATGAAGGATTTCGCGCAGGAAGAGATCGAAGGCGGCAAGGCGCGCCTGGCCGGGCTGGAGCTGGACTTGCAGAAGATGCTGCTGCCGAAGGATGAAAACGACGAGCGCAATATCTTCCTCGAAATCCGCGCCGGCACCGGCGGTGACGAATCGGCGCTGTTCGCGGGCGATTTACTGCGCATGTACACGCGTTATGCGGAGCGCAACCGCTGGCAGGTGGAGATTGTGTCCGCATCGGAGAGCGACCTGGGCGGCTACCGCGAAGTGATCGCGCGCATTATCGGCAACGGCGCGTACTCCAAGCTGAAGTTCGAGTCCGGAGGCCATCGCGTGCAGCGCGTGCCGGCCACAGAAACCCAGGGCCGCATCCACACCTCGGCCTGTACCGTGGCCGTGATGCCGGAGGCGGACGAAGTGGAGGACGTGCACATCAACCCGGCCGACCTGCGCATCGACACTTTCCGTGCCTCGGGCGCGGGCGGCCAGCACATCAACAAGACCGATTCGGCGGTGCGCATTACGCACATCCCGTCCGGCATCGTGGTCGAATGCCAGGATGACCGCTCACAGCACAAGAACAAGGCGTCGGCCATGAAGGTGCTGGCGGCGCGCATCAAGGACGTGCAGCTGCGCGAACAGCAATCGAAGGAAGCGGCCACGCGCAAGAGCCTGATCGGTTCCGGCGACCGCAGCGAGCGCATCCGCACCTACAATTTCCCGCAAGGGCGCATGACCGACCACCGCATCAACCTCACGCTGTACAAGCTGGACATGATCATGGACGGCGACCTGAGCGAATTGACCACCGCCCTGACCACCGAACACCAGGCCGAGCAGCTGGCCGCCCTCGGCGACTAAGCGACTGGCTGGCCGGCAGGCAGGCAGGCAGGCAATTTTGTCCACCCTGGGGTCAGGAACCCTTATGGACAAAATTGAACATGGACAAATTGTCCATAAGGGTTCCTGACCCCGGGGTGGACAAAAGTTGGCGGAGGATAATTCCGGCTTAAGGCTCGCGGGCGGGGTTTGTGCGAGAATGGGCCGGGCTTTCAACCTGATAATTTGATGACGATGAGCAACCGTAATGTTTTGCTGGCGATCGCTTTGGTGAGCTTTGGCTTGATCGGGGCGGCGATGTATTTGCAGCATGTGCTGTACCTGATGCCTTGCCCGTTGTGCGTGATCCAGCGCTACCTGTTCATTGCGATCGGCCTGGCGGCGCTCGTCGGGGCTTTTACCGCGAAGCCGAAAGTGGCGGCTGGGGTGGGGCTGCTGGCGGCCTTGGGCGGCCTTGGCGTGGCGGGCAAACAGCTGTGGGTGCTCGCAAATCCGGGCCTGTCTTGCGGCATCGATCCGTTGGAGACGGCGTTGAACAAGATCCCGACCGCCGATGCGCTGCCTTGGCTGTTCTATGCGGAGGGCTTGTGCCAGGACGCGACCGAAAAATTCATGGGCCTGCAAATCCCGGTGTGGTCTTTCATCTGGTTCGCCATCCTGGCGGCGGGCACGGCTTGGCTGGTGCTGCGCAAGCGCGCATGAACGTCCTCGTCGCGGCAGGGACTACGCTGGCGGCGTTACAGCGCCGGCCACTGCTCGATCCGGTCGACCAGCGCATCCTGGTTTGCCATGCGCTGGGCATCAGCCGTACGGGCATGATCACGCAGTCGGAACGGGCGCTGACGGCGGAGGAAGCGGCGCGCGTGTCGGACCTGCTGCAGCGGCGGCTGGCGGGTGAGCCGGTGGCCTATATCGTGGGCCGTCGCGAATTCTTCGGTCTCGATTTCGAAACCACGCCGGCGGTGCTGATCCCGCGTCCCGATACCGAACTGCTGGTGGAACTGGCATTGGCGCGCTTGCCGCCGCGCGGCAAAGTGCTGGACATGGGTACCGGCAGCGGGGCCATCGCGGTGGCCATTGCCCACAGCCGGCCGGACGCCGACGTCACGGCGCTGGATGTGAGCGAAGAGGCGTTGGCAGTGGCTGCGCGCAATGCGCAGCGCAACAAAGCGCGGGTGCATTTCCTGCATAGCGATTGGTTTGACGCCGTCGGGGGCGAACAGTTCGACCTGGTCGTCTCCAATCCACCCTATATCGCGCGCGGCGACCGTCACTTGTCGGAAGGCGACCTGCGCTACGAGCCAAGCGGCGCACTGACCGATTTTGCCGATGGTTTGAACGCTTTGCGTACCATCGTGGCCGGAGCGCCTGCCCGGCTCGCGGCAGGCAGCTGGCTGCTGATGGAACACGGCTACGACCAGGCGGTTGCCGTGCGCGACCTGCTGTCAACCGCCGGGTACACTGAGGTGCAAAGCTGGCGGGACCTGGCCGGCATCGAGCGGGTCAGCGGCGGCCGGCGGCCGGGCTGAGCGGCCCGGGTAAAATACGGCAATATGCGGCTTCCCAGCCGGTTTTTCAGCACCCTCGTACGCGCTTTTCGGTTTTCGGTTAATCTCGCACCAATTTGGTTTGCTGCATCGGAAAGGAAGAGCAAATTGTCCAATCTATTGACGCGCCGCCTGGCCTTGCTGGCCGACGATAAGCACCGTGCGGTGCTGGGCGGCGGCCTGCGCGGCATCGAGCGAGAAACCCTGCGCGTGCAGCCGGATGGCCATCTGGCGCATACGCCCCATCCCCTGCCTTTGGGCTCGGCCCTGACGCATCCGCACATCACGACCGATTACGCCGAGACCCTGCTGGAGTTCATCACGCCGGCGGAGCACGATATCGCCACCACGCTGGAAAAACTGGATGCGATCCACCGTTTCAGCTATACCAAGTTGGGCAACGAGATGCTGTGGAGCCAATCCATGCCTTGCGAATTGCCGGGCGAGGAGGACATCGAGATCGCGTGGTATGGCAAGTCCAACCTGGGCATGCTGAAGCACGTCTACCGGCGCGGCCTGGCCCTGCGCTACGGCAAGGCGATGCAGTGCATCGCGGGCATCCACTACAACTATTCGCTGGACGAGCGCCTGTGGCGCATCCTGGCGGAGCACGAGGGCGCAAACCATATCACGCCCAAGGCCTATCAGTCGGAAGCCTACCTGGCGGCGATCCGCAACTTCCGCCGCTACAGCTGGCTGCTGATGTACTTGTTCGGCGCTTCGCCGGCGCTGGCGAAAGGCTTCCTGCGCGGCCGGCCGCACAAGCTGGAAAAGCTGTCGGGCGATACGCTGTACCTGCCATATGCGACCAGCCTGCGCATGAGCGACCTCGGTTACCAGAACGAGGCGCAATCGGGCCTGCATCCACACGAGAACAGCCTGGATTCCTACGTGGCCACGCTGACCAAGGCCGTCAACCAGCCTTACGAGCCGTATGCGAAGATCGGCACCAAGGTCGATGGCGAGTGGGTGCAGCTGTCGACCAATGTGATCCAGATCGAGAACGAGTACTACTCGACGATCCGTCCGAAGCGCGTGATCAATACCGGCGAGCGTCCGATCCAGGCGCTGTGCAACCGCGGCGTGCAGTACATCGAGGTGCGCTGCATGGACGTCGATCCGTTCGAGCCGGTCGGCATCAACGTGCAGGCCGGCCGCTTCCTCGACGTCTTCCTGCTGTTCAGCGCGTTGGAGGAAAGCCCGCTGATCACGCCGGAGCATGGCGAGCTGCTGGCGCGTAATTTCGCGCGCACCGTGAAGGAGGGCCGCCGCCCCGGCCTGACCCTGACCCGCGATGGCGAAGAGGTCACGCTGAAGCAGTGGGGCCTGGATTTGCTGGAGCGCTTCAAGCCGGTGGCCGAGTTGCTCGACCGCGAGCATGGCGGCCGCGAACACATGGCGGCGCTGGCGGCGCAAGCGGCCAAGCTGCACGATCCGGACATCACTCCGTCGGCGCGCGTGCTGCAGGCGCTGCGCGAAAACGGCAGGTCGTTCACCGCGTTTGGCCTGCACCAGAGCGAGAAGCACGCGGCGTATTTCCGCAGCCATCCACCGAGCGCCGAGGAGGTGGCGCGCTTCGACGAGATGGCGCGCATTTCCATCGCGGAGCAGGAACAGCTGGAACGTACGCAAACCGGCAGCTTCGACGATTTCGTCAAGGCTTACCGGGCCAGCAACCTGTGTCCGAACCACTGCACCTGACCTTTGCTCACCTTTTATAACGAACAGCACGCCAGCCATCCCGGCGATCCTTCGCCGGTGGAGGGCGTGCTGTCCGAGCTGGGACGGCGCGGCCTGGGACAGATCGTCACGCCGCACGGCGTGCCGCTGATGGCGCTCGAGCGCACGCATGCGCCACGTTACCTGCACTTCCTGCGCACAGCGTGGAGCGAGTGGCTTGCCGCCGCGCCCGGCAATGCGGCCCGCCCTGCCGTCGCGACGCAATGGCCGGTGCGCACCTTCCGTACCGACATCGAACCGGCCAGCCTGGCAGCGCGCCTGGGCTTGTATTCCATGGATGCCGTCACGCCCATTGCGGCGGGCACCTGGACAGCGGCAAAGACGGGGGCCGATTGCGCCGTCAATGCGGCCCACGCGCTGCGCGTGGGCGAGCGTGCGGCCTTCGCACTGACGCAGCCGCCGGGGCATATGGCGGGCGCCGATTTTTGCGGCGGCGGCTGCTACCTGAACAATGCGGCGCTGGCCGCGCAGCATTTGCTGGACGATGGCTTGTCACGCGTGGCGATCCTGGACCTCGACTACCACCACGGCAACGGCACGCAGGGCATTTTCTACGAGCGTCCCGACGTGCTGTGCGTGTCGGTGCACGCCGATCCGCGCCAGGCTTTCCCCTGGTTCTCCGGCCATGCCGACGAAACCGGCGGCGGTGCGGGTACCGGCTACAACGTCAACCTGCCCCTGGCTGCCGGCGCCGGCGTCGCCGACTGGTCCGCGGCGCTGGAAACCGCCTGCCTGCGCTTGAACATGTACCGCCCGGAGGCGCTGGTGGTGGCGCTGGGCGGCAATATCTTTGCCGGCGAGGCGCACGGCGGCTTCGGCCTGCAAGCCGGCGACTTCCTGCGCGCCGGCGAGCGCCTGGCCTGGCTTGGGCTGCCGACCGCCTTCGTGCTGGAGGGCGGCAGCCCCTTGCGCGAGCTGGCCACCAATATCGTCAACGTTCTCGAAGGGTTTGACTGCGCGGTGATTTAGCGCCGCGTGTCAGCCAGGCAGCACCAGCCGCGCTTCCAGGCCGCCGCCTTCGCGCTGGTGCAGGGTCAGCGTGCCACCCATCGCCGTCGCCAGCTGCCGTGCGATCGCCAGCCCGAGCCCGGTCCCGCCGGTCTCGCGGCTGCGCGAAGACTCGAGCCGCACGAATGGTTCAAACACGGTTTGCAGCGATTCCTGCGGAATGCCCGGGCCACGGTCCAGGACGCGCAGCACGATGCCGCCATGGCCGGCGCCGCCCGCCGCGGCCGGCGCAACGTGCAGCTCGGCCGAACCGCCAAATTTCAGCGCATTGTCGATCAGGTTGCCCAGCACGCGCCGCAGGGCCTGCGGCCGCAATTCCATGACCTGTCCCACCGTGCCGTGCAGCGTGACTTGCTGGCCGGCGTCGGTGTAGTCGTGCACCATGCTGTCGAGCAGGGAATCGGGGTCGGTGCGGGTCGGCGCTTCCGAGGTGCCGTGCAGCGTGCGCGCATACGCCACGCCTTCCTTGACCAATTGCTCCATGGCCTGCAGATCCTGGCGCAGGCGCGCTTGCTGCGGCTCTTCATCCATCATGTCGACCCGCAGGCGCATGCGTGTGATCGGCGTCTGCAGATCGTGTGAAATGGACGCGAGGATCTGGATGCGCTCCGCCATATAGCCGGCGATGCGCTGCTGCATGGCGTTGAAGGCGCGTGCCGCGCGCGCCACTTCGGAGGGTCCACTCTCCGGCAGGTGGGCACCCTGCATGTCGGGACCCAGTGCATCGGCGGCCTGCGCCAGCTGCTCCAACGGGCGCGTGGCGAGGCGCACCGCGATCCAGCAGCACAGTGCGAACACGCCAAGCTGCGCGGCCATCAGGGCGCCGAACCAGGGCGAGACCGGCACGCTGCGCATGGGCCGGAAATCGATGGTCAGCGGCATGCCGTCGCTTAGCTGCAGGTGCACCTGGTAGCGCTCGACCTTGCCGGGGATCTGGTGCACGGTCAGCCGGTATTTCTTGCCGATGCCCTCCTCGAAAGAACGCACGGCGTTGGCGTCCAGCTGGTCCAGGTGCGGCAGCGATTCATCGCAGGCTTCGAGGCGGAATTCGTAGCTGCGGCGGGCCAGGCGCGGCAGCCAGGACGCACGTTCGGCGGCCGGCAAGGCGTCGAGCAGAGCGACCGAGGTCGCGACTTCGCGCTCGATATAACCCATCATCATCTTGGTGGTGGCTTCGTTGCGCTCGCGCATGGTGAGCCAGAACGACAACCCTTGCGCCACCGCCACGCCCAGGCACAGCAGCAGGGCGAGGCGCACGAACAGCGAGCGCGGCCAGCGCAGGCCCATCATGGCTCGCCTGCCGCCAGCGTGACGGCCGCCGAGAATACGTACCCTTCGCTGCGCAGGGTCTTGATATAACGCGGCTCGCGCGCCGTGTCGCGCAGGCGCTGGCGCACGCGGCTCACCAACAGGTCGATCGAGCGGTCGAACTGGTCGGCGTTGCGGCCCTGGGTCAGGTTCAGCAGCTGGTCGCGCGTCAGCACGCGCTGCGGGTGGTCGAGGAAGACGCGCAGCAGGCGGTATTCCGCGCCGCTCAAGGCCACCTGCGTGCCATCGGCGTCGAGCAGGTGGCGCGCCACCGTGTCCAGGCGCCAGTCGCCGAAGGCCAGCATGGGAACGGCTTCATTGACCTGCATATTCGGCGGCAGCATGCGCGTGCGGCGCAGCACGGCGTTGATGCGCGCCAGCAGTTCGCGCACGGCGAAGGGCTTGGGCAGGTAATCGTCGGCGCCCATTTCGAGCCCGATGATGCGGTCGGTTTCGTCGTTGCGTGCCGTGAGCATCAGCACCGGGATGGCCTTGTGCTTGCCTGCCCGCAGGTCGCGGCACAGCGCCAGGCCGTCTTCGCCGGGCAGCATCAAGTCCAGCACGATCAGGTCGGGCTTGTCGTCTTCCAGCACAGCGCGCATCTGGCGGCCGTTGGCCGCCAGCGATGTGCGCAAGCCGTTCTTCTGCAAATAGGCGCCGATCAGTTCGCGGATATCGCGGTCGTCGTCAACGACGAGGATGTGGTCAGGGTTTTCCATGAAGCCATGATACCCAATGCGGCGGGGAGATTTGTATCCCAGTGTGTACGGCAGGCCGGGGGACACAAAACATTGCACACACCGGGGGGCGGCGACATATGCCGGATACCTGCGGGCGGTCAAATAGCGTCATTCCATCTCACGGAGCCGACCATGACCAACCCGCTCGATACGCCGCTGGCTTTCCTGGCCGGCTTGCTGACCATCGCTTCGCCCTGCGTCCTGCCGATGCTGCCCATCCTGTTGGGCTCCGGCGTCAACCAGCACAACCGCCGCCGCCCGCTGTTCATCGTGGCCGGTTTCGTCCTGAGTTTCGCCAGCTTTGCCATGCTGCTGGGCGCCGTGTCGGCCGCCATCGAGGTCGCGCAGGAAGTGCTGCGCAATACGGCCATCGCCCTGCTTGCGTTGTCCGGGCTGTTCCGCATATGGCCCGCGCCGTATGAATGGCTGGTGGCACGCCTGCCCAGCTGGAACGGGCCCGCCGCGCCGGCTTCGGCTTCCGGCGGCGCCCCCGGCCAGGATGGCAATGGCGGCGCCTTCCTGCTCGGGATGTCGCTGGGCGCGGTGTGGACACCCTGCGCCGGCCCGGTACTGGCCTCGATCCTGGTGCTGGTGGTGAAGGCGCAGGACCCGGCCTGGTCCGCCCTGCTGCTCACCCTGTACGCGCTGGGGGCCGCCGTGCCCATGCTCGGCATCATCTACGGCGGCCAGTACGCCACCCGGCACGTGCGGGCCGTGGCGCGCCACGCCCAGCGCCTGCAACAAGTGTTCGGCGTGCTGGTGCTGGCCACTGCCGCCGCGATTTACCTGCAATACGACACCCTGGCCTATGCCTGGGCCGCCCAACACCTCCCAACCCTGAAAGGACTGTAACCATGAAGAACACGCTCAAATTCCTCGCCGCCGCGGCAACCCTGCTTGGCGCCAGCGCCGGTGCCGGCGCGGCAAGCGCCGCGCAACAGGCGCCCGAGTTCACCGGCATCAACCAATGGCTGAACAGCGAACCGCTGACGATGAAGCAATTGCGCGGCAAGGTCGTGCTGGTGGATTTCTGGACCTACGACTGCATCAATTGCATCAATACCTTGTCGCACGTGGTGAAGTGGCACGACAAGTACAAGGACAAGGGGTTGGTGGTGGTGGGCGTCCACACGCCCGAGTACGCCTTCGAGCGCAAGACCGAGAACGTGCGCGCCGCCTTGAAGCGTTTCGACATACGCTATCCGGTCGCCCAGGACAACCGCTATGAAACCTGGAATGCGTACAGCAACCGCTACTGGCCTGCTTTCTATCTTGTCAACAAGCAGGGCCAGGTGGTGTACACCCACTTCGGCGAAGGCCAGTACGCGCAGACCGAAGCCAAGATCCAGCAATTGCTGGCGCAAACCGAGTGAGTCCACCGTGAGCGAAAAATTTTTTAAAAATAGCTTGCAATTAAATCGCACACTATCTATAGTGTGCACATGGGCAGCAAACATGGCCCCGGAAACTGAAAACAAATAGCACGCTAGTTAATCGCTCACTAAACGAAAGGAAACATACCATGGCTAAGATCTCCAACATCCTGTACCGCGCCAACGCCACTTCGACCGGCGGCCGTGAAGGCAAATCCGTCTCCAGCGATGGCGCCCTGGACGTCAAGCTGACCACCCCGAAAGAGCTGGGCGGCAATGGCGCCTTCGGCACCAATCCGGAGCAGCTGTTCGCGGCGGGCTACTCGGCCTGCTTCATCGGCGCCCTGAAGTTCGTTGGCGGCCGCGACAAGATCGCCGTTCCAGCCGACACCTCGATCAACGCCACCGTCGGCATCGGCCAGATCGAAGGCGGCTTCGGCATCGAAGTGGAATTGAAGATCTCCCTGCCTGGCCTGGACCGCGCGACTGCGGAAAAGCTGGTGAACGCCGCCCACCTGGTCTGTCCGTATTCGAACGCGACCCGCGGCAACATCGACGTTACCTTGACCATCGTATAAGCAAACAGGGGCGCGGCCAGGCGGCCGTGCCCACCCTTAAAGGAGAAATATCATGAAAGCATTTGCAACCATCATCGCAACCGCCACCTTGGCCCTCTCCACTGCCGCCCAGGCAGCGCCGAATAGCGGCGAAGGCTACCAGGCGATCGACATCAACGCCGTGTCGACCAAAACCCGGGCCGAAGTGAAGGCTGAAACCATCGCTGCCCTGCGCCGCGGCGACATCCTGAACGGTGAAGAGTATCCGCGCAGCGTAACCGCGCCAACAGCCGGCAAAACGCGCGCCGAGGTCAAGGCCGAACTGGCTGCCGCCCTGCGCAACGGCGAAATCCGCATCGAACAATGATTCCGCGCACCGCTTCAATGGTCACCTGCCAAGGTGGCCATTGAGGTACGGTCCGGCGCGGGATCATCACACCAAACCTGCATCAAGCAATCGCTATCGGCTGACATACAATGGTCGCTTCCTACCTTAGCGGGGCGAGCAATGATTGAATGGCAATGGCTGGACTTTAATAGCATTCCCAACGCGGACCTGTACGAGATGCTGCGCCAGCGGCAGGAAGTGTTCGTGATCGAGCAGCAGTGTTTTTATTCCGACCTGGACGGCTATGACCAGGCTGCCCACCATTTGCTGGGCTGGCAGACGATCGATGGAAGGCGCACGCTGGCGGCCTATTTGCGCTGCATTGCGCCGGGAATCAAATTTGCCGAGATGTCGCTGGGACGCGTGCTGACGTCACAGGCGGCGCGCGGCAGTGGCGCCGGGCGGCAGCTGATTGCGGAGGGGATACGCTGCGCGGAGGCGCTGCATCCGGGGCATAGGATCCGGATCGGGGCGCAGGCGCATCTGGAAAAGTTCTATGGGGGGTTTGGGTTCAAGGCTGTCGGTGAGCCTTATGATGAGGATGGGATTCCTCATTTGGAGATGTTGCGCTGAAACCGGTAAACCGGTGTCAGACCCGAAGGGTCTGACACCTCCACTACGCTTAGCGGCTGATGGCGATCATTTCGACGTCGAACACCAGGGCGGAGTTGGCCGGGATGACGACGTTGCCGGCGGCGTCCTTCTTCTCGGTCGCGCCGTAAGCCATGGTGGATGGGATGATCAGGGTGCGCTTGCCACCCACTTTCATGCCAGGGATGCCTTGGTCCCAACCGACGATCACGGAACCGCGGCCCAGGGTGAAGACGAAGGCGGCGCCGTTGCGCGACGTTTCGAATTGCTTGCCCTTCTTGTCGGTGGCGTTGGCGTCGTACAGGTAGCCGGTATAGTGCACGGTCACCAAGTCGCCGTTGGCGGCTTCCACGCTGTTGGAGCCGACCACGGTGTCGGTCTTGGTGAAGGATGGCTGGGTAGTGGTCGGGGTTTCGGTGGTCTTATCGTCGCCGCCACCGCCGCAAGCTACCAGCGCCAGCGCGCATACCAGGGAAGCGATCACTTTGAACATCGTATTCTTCATTTCAGTCTTGCCTATTTTTTGGTCAGTGGGGTTGGATAATGGAGCAGAAGTTTATCAGACTGCTACCCCTCCTTCCCTACTGACATACTCGGTTACAAATTTTGTGTCTCAAATTTCGACCTGGGTACCGAGTTCGATGACGCGGTTCGGCGGGATCTGGTAGTAGTCCGCCGCGGCGCGCGCATTGCGCGACATGGCCACGAACAAGTGCTCGCGCCACGGGGCCATGCCGGCGCCCGGAGCGGAAATCACGGTCTGGCGGGCGATGAAGAAGGAAGTCTCCATCATTTCGAACTTGAGGCCCTTGTCTTCGCACAACGCCATGATGGCCGGCATGTCCGGTTCATCCTTGAAGCCGTAATGCACGTTGATCTGGAAGCACTCGTGGCCCAGTGCCGTGACCTTGACCTGCTCTTCCGGCGGCACGTAGGGCTCTTCCACGATGTGCACGGTGAAAAACACCACGCGCTCATGCAGCACCTTGTTGTGCGACAAGTTATGCAGCAAAGCGTGCGGCACGCCATCGCTCTCGCCGCGCAGGAATACGGCGGTACCAGGCACGCGGGTCGGCGGCGCCATGAACAGGGAGTTCAGGAAGTCTTCCAGCGGGATCGCGTGCTTTTCCAGATTCTTGAACACCAGTTCGCGGCCGGTGCGCCAGGTCAGCATGGTGGTGAACAGTGCGGCGCCCAGCAGCAGCGGGAACCAGCCGCCGTGGAACAGTTTCAACGCCGAGGACGAGAACAGCATCACGTCCATCACGATGAAGAAGCCGGTCGCGGCGAAGCACAGCAGCAGCGGCAAGTGCCAGCGGTAGCGGATCACGAAGAAGGTCAGGATGGTGGTGGCCGACATGGTCGCCGTCACCGCGATGCCGTACGCGCTGGCCAGGTCGTCCGAACTCTGGAAGCCGATCACGGCGATCAGCACCACGATCAGCTGCAGCCAGTTCACTACCGGGATATAGATCTGGCCGATCTCACTGGCGGAGGTATGCTGCACGCGCATGCGCGGCAGCATGCCAAGCGCGATCGCCTGCTTGGTCATCGAGAAGGAGCCGGAAATGGTGGCTTGCGAAGCAATCACCGCCGCCGCCGTCGACAGCACGACCAACGGATAGACGCTCCAGGCGCCCAGTTGGTTGAAGAAGGGGTTGGAGATGGCTTCCGGATTGCGCATCAGCAGTGCACCCTGGCCGAAATAGTTCAGCACCAGTGCCGGGAAGCAGACCCAGAACCAGGCCAGCCGGATCGGGCGCTTGCCGAAGTGCCCCATGTCGGCGTATAGCGCTTCGGCACCGGTAATCGCCAGCACCACCGCACCCAACGCCACGAAAGCCACGAAACCATTGTCGCGCATGAAGACCAGGGCGTAGTAGGGGTTCAGCGCCGCCAGGATGGCTGGGTTTTCCATGATGTTCACGACGCCCATCGCAGCCAGCACGGCAAACCATAAGGTCATGATGGGACCGAAGTAGCGGCCGATGCCGGCGGTGCCGTGGCGTTGTACCGAATACAGCGTCACCAGCACGACGATCGTCAGCGGCACCACGTACTGTTCGAGCGCCGGCGCTGCGACTTCCAGCCCTTCAATTGCGCCGAGCACGGAAATCGCCGGCGTGATCACCGAGTCGCCATAGAACATGGTGGCGCCGAAGGTGCCGATCAGCAGCAAGGGGAAGTGCCACTTGGGAGCGGCCTTGTGCACGGAATTCAGCGCCAGCGCCATCAGGGCCATGATCCCGCCCTCGCCGCGATTGTCGGCGCGCAGTACCAGGCTGACATACTTGAGCGAGACGATCAGGGTCAGGCTCCAGAAAATCAGGGAAATGATGCCCATCAGGTTGGCCGGGGTGAGCGCCAGGCCGTGGGAGGGATCGAAAACGGTTTTGAAGGTATAGAGGGGGCTGGTGCCAATGTCGCCGTAGACAATGCCAATGGCTGCCAACGTCAGCGCGGCTGCGCTGCTTTTCTTATGTTCTGACAAGATTTCACCCAAAATTGTTTTGGTGCATCGCACAATAGGCCAACTACAAGCCTTTTGCAAGTTTTTCGGCCGCCAGTGAAAACATGGCGGATGTGCTATTTTCCACCTTTACCAAAAGAAAATCATCGCTCTCATGAATACCGGCATGCTGTACGCCGCAGGCGCTTTCCTGTCCTGGGGCCTGTTCCCGCTGTATTTTCACGCAATTAAGCAGGTGCCGGCGTCCGAAATCCTGGCGCATCGCATGGCGTGGTCGCTGGTGTTCCTGATGCTGGTCCTGCTGGTGCGCCGGCAGTGGAAATGGCTGCCAGAAGTGCTGGGCAAACCGAAAGTGGTGGGCAGCTTTCTCGCCAGCGCATTCCTGCTGAGCGCAAACTGGTTCGTGTATATCTGGGCGGTCAACAATGGCCACGTGGTGGATGCCAGCCTGGGCTATTTTATCAATCCCCTGGTGAATGTCCTGCTGGGCATGCTGGTGCTGAAGGAAAAGCTGCGGCGTGGCCAATGGCTGGCCATCGGCGTAGCGGCTACCGGCGTGGCCTGGTTGACCTGGCAGGGGGGCCAGGTACCCTATATTGCACTGGTGCTGGCGCTGAGCTTTGGCGCCTATGGCTTGCTGCGCAAGACGGCGGCCCTGGCGGCACTGGAAGGATTGTCGTTCGAAACCCTGATCCTGTTCCCGCTGGCAGCTGCCTACCTGGGCTGGCTGGTGTATAGCGGCCAGAGCGTCTTTGTCAATGCCGAGTCCGACAGCACGCGCTGGCTGTTGGCGGCGGCAGGCCCCACCACCGCCATCCCGTTGCTGCTGTTCGCGGCTGGCGCGCGCCGTATCCCGATGTCGGTACTCGGCATGCTGCAATACATGTCGCCCTCGCTGCAAATGCTGCTGGGCGTGTGGGTTTTCCACGAAGCATTTTCGTCCAGCCGGCTGGTGGGATTCCTGTTCATCTGGGGCGCGCTGGCCATCTATATGGTTGAGGGTTGGTTACGGAAGAGTGACAGCCAGTAGTGTCGGAAAATTTTACACAGTTACTTCTAGGCACATATAAATTCTCTGATGACAAAATATATTCCCAAAGGAAATCAATCACTTATGTAACTTGCTTGATAGTAGGTACACTTCTTGCTTTCTTTCGACCATTCCAAGAATCAAGAAGAGTTACCATAATGGCAAGCAAAAAAATACTGGGCGGGATCGCCGCCCTCGTCGGCGCAACCGCTGCGCAGGCGGCACCGGTCACCGTATCGTCCACCGTATCGCTGGGCAACTTGCTGCAGGGTGGGGCGCAGCAGAACCTGCAATTCAACCTGAATGGACTGCTGGCCGAACAGGGCGTGCAAGGTAGCGATGTCATGTCCGGCGTGCTGACCGTTTACGGCTTGTCGAATCCGAGCTACCAGGATTCAACCGATCCTTACAGCGCCTACTACCGGACCGGGACGTCCAGCCACCAGGTCTGGCAAAGCTACACCTATTACACGGGCTATTCATACAGCTGCGGCTTCTGGGGATGGAGCACCTGCTACGGCTACTCTCAGCAAACCGGTTACTACAGTTATCAGGTGCAGGACGAGACCTGGACCCACGACCGCACCAGGCACCATATCGACAATGTGGCCGACCGGATGGAAGTCAAGGCCGGCAGCACCACGGCAAGCGCCACGGCGAACGTGGTCCAGGATTACGTCAACCCGTATGGCAACCCGACCTTTGAGCGCACGGAGGGCAGCTGGGAATACGGTTACGATTATTTGTACGCCCGCGAACGCGACCATTACAAGTCGATTTCCGGTCCATTGAAGGTAACGATCGAGCTGGACCAGCTGGCCCTGAGCGACCTGTGGGGTGATGGCATCCTGAACATCGGCATCAGTGCCGCGCTGGGCCAGTTCATCCTGTCCGAAGCGCGACTGGAAGCCACCGCTGAAGCAGTCCCGCTGCCGGGCACGCTGGCGCTGGCAGCCATCGGCATGGCCGCCATGGCTGGTGCCCGCCGCCGCCGCAAGGCATAACGGCGATGCAGGACGTCTTTGCGCTGAACCCGTCTGCGCAAGTCCATGTGCAGACTTTCGGCGACGGTTGTCCGGTACTGGTAATCGACAACTTGTACGCCGATCCGGACGCCGTGCGCCGCCTGGCGCTGGGCGGCAACTACGATTCCACGCTGGCTTATTACCCCGGCGTGCACAGTACCATCCCGGCTGCGCAACTGTCCCCCCTGTTCGCCACACTGGCGCAATTGGTCGGCCAGACTTCCGGGATGCATTGCACGGCGGAAGACTTCCAGTCCGACTTTTCGCTGGTCACCACGCCGGCACGCGATATGCTGGCCAAGCAAAAGCATCCGCACGTCGACGGCGTACCGCTGGCCGGCGTGGTCTACCTGAGCCCCGGTTCCCCGGTGGGCACCGCCTTCTTCCGCCATCGGCCTACCGGCCTCGCCCTGGTCCTCAACCAGGAAGACCAGGCGCGCTATAACACCTGGCTCGAAACCGAAGGCGAACACACGCAACCCGCAACCTATGCCGTCACCGATGGCGATGTGTGGGAACACCTGTACACCACCGAGCCGCGCTACAACCGGCTGGTCATCTATCCAGGCAACGCCTTCCACAGCATCGGCATGACCGACGTGGAAGCAGGCATCACCATCGACACGGCGCGCCTCACGCAGCGCGTGTTCGTCAATCGTCTGAATTAATCATGTCCTTCAAATCGATCCTGGTGGTTGGCGGCGGCACCGCCGGCTGGCTTGCCGCCGCTTACCTGCAGCGCACCTTGTGCAACAACCCCGCGCATCCGGTCGCAATCACCCTGGTGGAGTCGCCAGAGATCGGCGCTATCGGTGTCGGCGAAGCTACCGTGCCGACCTTGCGCCAGACGCTGCGCCTGCTGGATATCCCCGAAACCACCCTCTTCACCCAGGCGGAAGCGACGCTCAAGAACGGCATCCGTTTCATCGGCTGGCGCAACGGCGGCGACGTGCACAGCGATCGCTATGACCATCCTTTCGAGAATCCGATCGGCATGCATGGCTTCCCGATGGGGATGCATTGGCTCAATCTCAAACAGGACGGCATGACGGATGCGGAGTGCGCAGATGCGATCTGCCTGCAAACCGCGCTGTTCGACGCCTTGCGTTCGCCGAAGCAGATGCAGTCGCCGAACTACGAAGCGCCCTTGCCTTACGCGTACCACCTGGACGCGACGCTGCTGGCGCAGCTGCTGCGCAATACCGCCACCGCGCGCGGCGTGCAGCATATCGAGGGCAAGGTTGTCAGCGTGGCGAAGGGCGACGACGGCATCCGTTCCGTCACGCTGGAAAATGGGCGCGAACTCGCCGCCGACCTGTTCGTCGATTGCACCGGCTTCCGTTCGCTGTTGATCGGCGAGCTGGAGTCGCCATGGATTTCGTTCGCCGACAGCCTGCTGTGCGACCGCGCCGTGGCATGTCCTGTTGCCTACGACGACAGCGCCCCGCTGCGTCCTTACACCACCTGTACGGCGAAGGACGCCGGCTGGACCTGGGAAATCGACCTGCAATCACGCCGCGGAACCGGTTATGTGTATTCGTCCGCCTTTTGCGACGAGGACCAGGCGGAAGCCACGCTGCGCGCACACAACGGCACTGCCAGGCCGCTGGCGGAAATGCGCCACCTGAAGATGCGCACCGGCCACCGTGCCCGCATGTGGGAAAAAAATTGCCTGGCCCTTGGACTCGCCTCGGGCTTCCTGGAACCGCTGGAATCGACCGGCATCTACCTGGTCGAATATGCGCTGCAAACCTTTATCGACTACCTGCCGGCCGCCGGCAAGGAAGGCCGCAACCAGCAGCGTTACAACGCGCTGATGAGCGATATGTATCAGGAATTGCGCGACTTCGTGGTCATGCACTATGTGCTGAGCCAGCGCCGCGACTCGCCGTTCTGGCGTGCCTATGCCGAGGACGGGCGCATCCCGGCATCGCTGCGCGAACAGCTCGAGTTGTGGGACGAAAAGATCCCAAGCGTGAGCGACATCAACCGCCGCGTATCGCTGTTCGGCCCGGCAAACTGGTTCTATATCCTGGCAGGCATGCAGCGCCTGCCCCAACTTGGCGCCGGCGCCCTGCCCTTCATTCCGCCGGAACTGAGCCGCCAGTCGCTGGCACATGTGGCGGCCGCACGCAAGAATGCCCTGCTCCATTCGCCTTCGCTGCACGATTACGTGCGCAAAGTCCGTTCGGCAATCGCTAACGCGCCCCGCAAGGGTTAATGTCGGATAACTTTACAGAATTCGCTCGGGAAACATTTATTTACGTCACCCAAGAACCATTTCATCCATATAAATCAAGCTACTGCGAAGAAATTTCCATTGCTGGCACGTCAATTGCTTGATAGTCAGTTCCACTGGGAGAATGACAATGACGAGCAAAAAGTTACTAGCAGGCGTAGCCGCCTTCATCTGGGCAATGGGAGTTCAGGCTGCACCAGTGCCGCTGACTTCGACCGTTTCGCTGGGAACGCAACTGTTCACCGGCCAAAGCCAGAATCTGCAGGTCGACGTCAACAGCTTGCTGGCCGGTGCCGGCTTGACGGGCGCGTCGATTCTCGCCGGCAATGTGACGGTAACCGGTTATTCCAACCCGTTTTATGATCTCCTGACCACTACGGGTAATGGTTACGTCAAGACCGGTTCCCAGTTGCGCCCCTATCAGGAGTGCAACGGCAACCGCTGCACGACGAAATACGCCACCGACTTTACCCACGTCAAGGACGTTAGCGCCAATTTCCTCGACCTCGTCGCCGACACCATGGTCGTCGCCGCGGGCGACAGTTCCGAAAGCGCCTCCGCTACGGATTTTGCTGAAAGCTATACGGATTTCGGCGGCCAGATCTGGGATAAGACCAATGGTAGCGAGAATGGCGGCTACAACTACTTCTACCACCGGGACCGCAAACATTACCTGTCCCTGAGCGGCAGCCTGGAAGTGCTGCTCGACCTGGATGCTACGGCCTTGACCGACCTGTCGGCCGACGGCATCCTGGACTTGTCGATCAGTTCCTTCATGGGCCAATTCAACCTGACGGAACTACGCCTGGAATTCCTGGCTGAAGAAATTCCCGATCCATCGGCCGCCGTTCCGGTGCCGCTGCCGACCAGCCTGCTGTTGACGGGCCTGGGCCTGGCCGCGCTGGGCACCATGCGCCGACGCGGCAAAGCTTAACGATTTACGCTCCATGGGACCCGGCCAGCGCCGGGTTTTTTTATGGCCGGGCACAATGCGCTAAACTACGCCCTTTGCGGCAGTTCCTGCCTGCTGCCGCCCCCTCAATCGAATCGACAAGAACACATACCGTGGCCAATTACGTCTATACCATGAACCGCGTGGGCAAAATCGTCCCACCGAAACGCCAGATCCTCAAAGACATTTCGCTGTCCTTCTTCCCGGGCGCGAAGATTGGCGTGCTGGGCCTGAACGGCTCCGGCAAATCGTCCCTGCTGAAAATCATGGCAGGCATCGACACCGACATCCAGGGCGAAGCGCGCCCGATGCCCGGCCTGAACATCGGCTACCTGCCGCAGGAACCGCAACTGGATCCCGAAAAGACCGTACGCGAGGAAGTGGAATCGGGCCTGGGCGAAGCCTTCTCGGCACAGGCGCAACTGGAGGCGGTGTACGCCGCCTACGCCGAGCCGGACGCGGATTTCGACGCGCTGGCCAAGGAACAGGAACGCCTTGAATCGATCATCGCCGCCGCCGACGGCGGCAACCTGAACCTGCAGCTGGAAATGGCCGCCGACGCGCTGCGCCTGCCGCCGTGGGAGCAGAAGATCGGCGTGCTGTCCGGCGGCGAAAAGCGCCGCGTGGCGCTGTGCAAGCTGCTGCTGTCCAAACCCGACATGCTGCTGCTGGACGAACCGACCAACCACCTGGATGCCGAATCGGTCGAATGGCTGGAACAATTCCTGGTGCGCTTCCCGGGCACCGTGGTGGGCATCACCCACGACCGCTACTTCCTCGACAACGCCGCCGAATGGATCCTGGAACTGGACCGCGGCCATGGCATCCCATGGAAGGGCAATTACTCGTCGTGGCTGGAACAGAAGGAAGCCCGCCTGAAGCAGGAGGAAGCGACGGAGTCCGCACGCCAGAAAGCGCTGGCGAAGGAACTGGAGTGGGCGCGCCAGAACCCGAAGGCACGCCAGGCCAAGTCCAAGGCCCGCATGGCGCGCTTCAATGAGCTGAGCGAATACGAATACCAGAAGCGCAACGAAACCCAGGAGATCTTCATCCCGGTGGCGGAGCGTCTGGGCAACGATGTGATCGAGTTCAAGAACGTGTCGAAGTCCTTCGGCGACCGCCTGCTGATCGACAACCTGTCCTTCACCATCCCGCCGGGCGCGATCGTGGGCATCATCGGTCCGAACGGTGCCGGTAAGTCGACCCTGTTCAAGATGATCGCGGGTATCGAGCAGCCGGACAGCGGCGAAGTGGCGATCGGCAAAACGGCCAAGATTTCGCTGGTGGACCAGAGCCGCGACAAGCTGGATAACGAGAAGACGGTGTTCGAGGCGGTGTCGGGCGGTGCCGATATCCTCAGCGTGGGGCGTTTCGAAATGCCGTCGCGCGCATATGTGGGCCGCTTCAACTTCAAGGGTTCGGACCAGCAGAAGATCGTCGGCAATCTGTCCGGCGGTGAACGCGGCCGTCTGCACCTGGCCAAGACGCTGCTGATGGGCGGCAACGTGTTGCTGCTGGACGAACCGTCCAACGACCTGGACGTGGAAACCTTGCGGGCGCTGGAAGATGCGCTGCTGGAGTTCGCGGGATCGGTGATGGTGATTTCCCACGACCGCTGGTTCCTGGACCGTATCGCGACCCATATCCTGGCGTTCGAGGGCGATTCGCAGGTGACCTTCTTTGCGGGTAACTACCAGGAGTATGAGGCGGATAAGAAGAAGCGTTTGGGTGAGGAAGGGGCGAAGCCGAAACGTATCCGTTATAAGCCTTTGCACGGCTAAAACCGGTAAGGCGGTGTCAGACCCTCAGGGTCCGACACCGGTGTGCCGGTTGCCGGTTTAAAAGGAGGCCAACATGCGCAAACAATTTCTCTGCGGCCTCGTATTGGCCAGCGCCGGCGCCATCGCCCACGAGGCGCCCATCGACAAACTGGCCTGGCTGGCCGGTTGCTGGTCGCATGCCGACGCCGAGACTGGTTCGGTGGAAATGTGGACCCTGCCAGCCGGCGGCACCATGCTCGGCGTTGCCCGCACGATCAAGAACGGCAAGACGGTGGAATGGGAACACACCATGATCCGCGAAACCGCACCCGGCATCTGGTCCTATGTGGCCAAACCCAGCCGTCAATTGGAAGCCGCTTTCCCGATCAAGTCGATCGGCGAAGGCGAGGTGGTGTTTGAAAACCCGCAGCATGACTTCCCGCAGCGGATCATTTACCAGCGCGATGGCGCCGACGGCGTCAAGGCGCGGATTGAAGGCATCTCGCAAGGCAAGGCGACAGCCTTCGATTACCCCATGCAGCGGACGCAATGTCCGACTGGAAGGTGAGGCGGGCACAAGGACATTGGCAGCGCGCAGCTGCCGCAGTCGCACCCGGCCTCGATCGGGACTTTGCGGGGGGAAGCAGCTAAGCCGCCCTCCCCCTCGACTCAGAAGCTGGCCTTCACACCCAGGCTGACCGCGCCTTTGCGGCGACCTTGGTCCACATCGTTCTTACCGTAGTGCTCATATTCCAGCACGCCCGACACTTTCTCGGTGAAGGCATATTCGGCGCCCACGGCCGCATACACGCTATTGCGGCTGCTGTCGCCGTTGTACGCCACGGCCAGGCCGCTCGCCTTCACGTCATTCTTGTTGTGGGCCACACCCAGCTTGCCGGTCAGCGCCAGCTGCTGGCCGACCGGGAAAGTGCCCTTGCCGGCCAGGTAGAACGATTTGGCATCGCTTTCGATATTGCCGGTGCCGGCGCCGGTGGTGTAGCCATAGTTGGACTTGCCGAAGTCGGTATAACCGGCTTCCACGCCCCAGGTCTTGTCGAGCTGCACGCCGCCGTAGATCTTGCCGCCATATTCGGTGCTCTTACGGTCGCCATTGCTGGTGTCGTTGGCGGCGTTGTACTTGTGCTCGCTGGAAACGACGCCCACGCCGACATACGGCTTCAATTCCTGGGCTTGCACGGATGCCGCACCAAGGGCCGCGGCGGAAGTGATGAGTGCGAATGCGATTTTCTTCATGTTCGTGATCTTTCAGCAAAGTTGAGTTGGTCTTGCTTGGGATCGCGCTTCGTCTCTGGAAGTGCGATGGGAAGCACGATAGCACTGCCAAAAGGTCAATTGGGAGACGAACTGGTAAGAATTGTATAAATTTGTAAGGGACCTTGAATTACCGACGTTCACCACAAGATGGGCGAACTTGGCTTCAGATGAGCCGAAATGTGAGATTGATGCGGGGGCCGCACGGTTTTCTTTCCTTATTGATACCATGCCGCCAGCAATGTTGAAGCTTTCCGGCCATCAACAACAAACTGCCGTCGGTCAAGTCGAGTTTGACGGTTTGGGGCCGCTTCTTGTGCTTCAGGATGAAGGTGCGGGGGGCGCCGAAACTGAGGGAAGCGATGGCCGGCTCCGGCCCCAGCTCCGGTTCGTCGTCGCTGTGGAAGCCCATGCTGTCCCGGCCGTCCCGGTAATAGTTCAGCAGCACGCTGTTGAAGCGCTTGCCGGTGGCCGCCTCGACTGCACGCTTGAGGTCCAGCTGCAAGGGCGTGAATGGCAGCGGTTCGAAACTGCGGCCGGAATAGGTGTAGCGCGCTTCGCCGTACCAGGCGCTCAAGCGCGGCTGCAGCACTTCGCGGCCGAACAGGAAAATGGTTTCCGCTTTCCATGCCGTTTCGTCGCGCAAGCGCTGCATGATTTCGGCATTGGTATGATGTAACGGCAGTTGCTGCATGAAATACAGCTCACCGTCATCGATGGGAATGCGCAGCAATTCCGCGCCGGTGGAAAACAAGTCCATACACGTTATGATATAGCAATGAAGAAACGCCATTTCCTTGGCGCCGTGGCTGCGGCCGGCGTCCTCCCCTCCCTCGCAGCGGCTGCGCCCAAGGCTGGGCGTGGTCCTGCCTTGCTCACCGTGACGGGCGCCATCGCCAAGCCCAACCGCCGCAGTTTCGACCATGTGACTGACCAGTTGATGCACCGCCAGCGGCTAAGCTTTGACAAGGCATTCACATTCGACTTTGCCGCCTTGACTTCGCTGCCAGCCGTGACGATCAGGCCGACGCTGGAATACGATAGCCGCCCACACACCCTGTCCGGCCCATTGCTGGTGGATGTGCTGAAGGCCGCCGGCGCGCAAGCCGGCGACAACGGCAACCTGGTGCTGCGAGCCGTGGATGGCTATGCGGTCGGCCTTACCATGGCGCGCGCCAAGGCACTGCGCTTCATCGTGGCGACGCACCTGGATGGCGCGCCAATGGCGCTGGGCGGCCTGGGCCCGCTATGGGCGATATACGACGCGGACCGGGTGCCGGAAATGGCGAACAGGCCCGTGGGCGAGCGCTTTGGCCACTGCCCATGGGCCCTGTACCACATTGACGTTCAGGCGTAAGCTTCGGCCAGCGACATCACGCGCGGGGTGATCGCGACGCCGATGTCGCTGAAGATTTTATTGATGATGGCCATATTGGCTTCGGCTTCCTCCGCCTTCCAGCCATTGAACAAGTCGGTGCCATCTTTCTGGAAGTGCAGGTCCAGTACCTTGCCGCGGTCCTTGTGCGTATAGCCGGAGCTGTGCACTTGCTTGAAGCCGCCGGCGGCCAAGGCTTCGAGTACGGCGGTTGGCGGGTGGTCCGGGTCGGTAGCCATGTACACGCCGAAAGTCTTGCCAGGCGGTTTGGCGGCAATATCAACTTCGTAGATGCCCGGCGCCTTGGTGACAGACGTGGATTTCAAAAATAACATAGCGTTCCCCTAGAACTTTGCATGGCTTTTCCCAAGGAGACTAGCTTATTGCCAAAGGCCAATTTTGTCACTCACTGGGGCCATCTTTTTGCTCCATCACAACAGAAATCCAAGCAAAAAGCCTTAGCTGCTCTTCAACTATACTTTTGCACTGCCGTTTTGCAAGAACGGAAAATTAATTAGGAGTCCTTGACAAACCGCCAGCCGACTCTATACTTGGCGCATGGACACCACCTCGGCCCGCATCATCTCTTCCCTATCCCGCATCGGCAGCGTGTTGCGTTCGGGGATGTGGGAGTTTGCCACCAGCGAAAACCTGAACCCGGCCCAGGCCGAGATCCTGCAGCTGCTGCATAGCCGGCCACAAGGCGTGCGTTTGTCCTGGCTGGCGCGGCAATTGTCAATTTCGGCAGCCAGCGCCAGCGATTCGGTGGCCGCCCTGGTGGCCAAGGGGCTGGTCAGGAAGGCGCGGGCGCCGGACGATGGCCGCGCCACGGACCTGCACTTGACAGAGCCAGGCCGGCAAGTGGCACAGCGCATCGCGGGTGCCACCAGCTTCGCCGATGAGGCGGTGGCCAGGTTGCCGGCTGCGGCCCAGGAACAATTGCTCAGCGGTTTGCTGCAAGTGATAGGGCAGTTGCAGAAGGCCGAGCGTTTCCCCGAATTGCGGGCTTGCCTGACCTGCAAGCATTTCCAGCCTGACCGGCATCCGGATGCCGCCGCCCCGCACCATTGCGGGCTGGTCGACGCGCCGCTGCCGGTGGGCATGCTGCGCATCGATTGTCCGGATCACCAGCCGGCCGATCCCGCGCAGCAAGTAAAGAATTGGCAGGCGCTGGTTTAGGCCAGCCTTTTTTTGGTCCTATATATTTAGGACTCCTATTTTAATGAAAGGATTCCACCATGTCGCGCATCGCATTGAACAGCAATGATTCCACCGGCCTGCTGGCCCGGATCCACCAGGCTTTCGGCGCCACGCCCAATATGTTCAAGGCAGTCTCGAATTCGCCGGCCGCCCTGGAAAGCATGTGGGGCAGCTTCGGCGCCCTGGGTGGCGGCAAGCTCGGCGCCAAACTGGGCGAGCACATCGCGGTGGCGATCGCCGACCGCAACGATTGCGAGTATTGCCTGGCGGCGCATACCGTCCTCGGCCGCCAGGCGGGCGCCAGCGCGGAGGAAATGGGCGCGGCCCAGGCTGGCCAGTCCAGCGATCCGAAAACTGCCGCCGCCCTGCGCTTTGCCCTGGCGGTGGTCAACAACCGAGCCAAGATCGACGATGGACAGGTGGAAGAATTGCGCGCGGTGGGCTTCGGCGACGAGGAAATCATGGAAATCATGGCCCATGTGGCGCTCAACCTGTTCACCAATTACGTGAACGTGGCGTTCAAGGTCCCGCTCGATTTCCCTGCCGTAAAGCTGCGCGCCAAATGATACGGCTCGAGGTTTCGGCGTGGCTCAACGGGGAGCGGCCGGTAATGGAAGGCAAGGTGGTGGCGCTGCATGCGTTCCAGATGCTGTGCCCGGGCTGTGTGGCGCACGGCATCCCGCAGGCGGTCAAGATGCGGCAAGCATTTCCTGAGCTGGTGGTGATCGGGCTGCATAGCGTGTTCGAGCACCACGATGTGATGACGCCGCGTGCCCTGGAGGCGTTCATCCACGAGTATCGGCTGCGGTTTCCGGTGGCGGTCGACCAGGCGGTGGCCGGCTCGCCGGTGCCGGCTACGATGCGGCATTACGCGCTGCGCGGCACGCCCAGCCTGTTGCTGTTCGACCGCGACGGCCGGCTGCGCCTGAACCACTTCGGCCGCATCGACGATATGGTGCTGGGCGGCGTGATCGGGCGTCTGCTGGCCGGGCAGCCGACGGTGGCGCAGGCTGCCGATGGCGCAGCGTGCGACGCCAATGGCTGCGTCCTGCCCGGTTGACTCACGGGCCTGCGGCACGGCGCGCCTGTTGCCGCGCCGCTCAAGGCTGGCGCGCACGCTTGCGTTCGGCCAGCGCCACGGTGGGCGGCACAAGTGCCGCATACAGCTGGCCCGTGGCGGCATCCCATGCCGTCACGGCGTCCTGCTGCCGCTGCACGGTTGCCATATCGCCGCGTGCCACCGGTCCGGTGAGTGCCGGCGCGGCGCCCAGCCGGAATGCATTGTCCATCGATTCCACTGCCAGCGGCCGCGCCAGTTCGCGTGCCACCGACTCCGGTATGCCGGCCGCCTGGTAGGCACGCAGGGCAGCATCGATCACGGTCACCAGGTAGTTGCTGGCAAAGACCGCTGCCGCGTGATACACGGTCTTGGCGGCCGGATCGATCGGTACCGCCTTCGCCCCAATCGCCGCCAGCGCCGGCAGCAGCACATCGAGTGCCTGGCGGTCGCCTTCCACGCCGCAGAAGGTGCCGGCAAAACCCGCCGCCACGGCATCCACATCGGCAAAACTGCGGATCGGATGCACGCTCGCGACATGGGCGCCGGCTGCACGGGCGGCCGCCAGCCGGTCCGACGCCATGGCGCCGCTGCAATGGAACACCACCGCGCCTTGCAACGGCACGGCCGCCGCAAGGGCCTCGCAAGCGGGAGCGATCTGGTCGTCGGTAACCGTCAGCATATACACGTCGGCACGGCGGATGGTGCCGCCTGCCACAGCTGCGCTGCCCGCGCCGATAAAGGCAACCGCCTGCGCCGCGCTATCCGCAGAACGGGCCAGCACATCCTGCAGGGCAAAGGCGCCGGCGGCTGAAAACAAGCGCCCCAGCACGCGGCCCACGTGGCCGCCACCAATGACCGACAGGGTGCGCATCAGAAGCTCGATCCGGGCTGCTTGAGGAATTCGATTTCCTCCGGCGTCGATTCGCGCCCGAGGATGGCATTACGGTGCGGGAAGCGGCCAAAGCGGCGGATCACCTCATAGTGCCTCTTCGCGTAATCGAGCATGTCGGCGTAGCCCGGCGCATCCGCAGCCAGCATCTCGAACAGGTCGACGCAGCGCATCTGCATCGACAGGTTTTCCGAATGCTCCAGCGGCATGTAGGAGAATGCGCGCTGCGCCGGCGGCAAGGTCTGGTTGGCGCCGGAATCGTCCAGGGCGCGCGCCGCTTCCAATGCCAGCGCGTCGCCGGCGAATGCCTTGGGCGTACCGCGGTAGACGTTGCGGGTGAACTGGTCGAGCACGATGATGCGTGCCAGCGTGCCTTGCGTGCCCTCATCGTCCCATTGCCGCAGGCCGCCCAGCAGCGCCTCTTCGACGGTATCCCCGAACTGCTGGAATATCGCACGGTCGAACGCATCGTCCTTGCGCCACCACTCCGGGCGCTGCATATTGTGTCCCTTGGCGCCGATCGGCAGGAACCAGAAATCAAGTACGTCTTGGGAATGGATGACCAAATCTATCTCCTAGTTGCGTGCGTGGGTCACCTGGAAGCTGTCGATGCCGTCAAAATGCGCCATCTCCTCGGCGATGCGGGACAGCGGCGAACCGCTGCGCTTGCTGAGGGCCAGCGCGACGAAGCGCCACTCCTGCTTGCCCTGGTCCATGCCGATGGTGAGGGAACCGCCGGCGATTTCGTAGCCGCGCTCCAGGGCCATGGCGCGCAGCTGGTCTTCCTTCGGTTCCACGCCGGGCTTGAAACGCATGGTGATGGCAATCGCGTGGCGCGACGGCAGCCACTTCTCCACCTTGGACAGGAAGATCATCGCCATCGCGCACAGGAATGCCAGGCCCATGGCGCCAAGATAGAAGCCCAGCCCGACCGCCACGCCGATCACGGAAGAAGCCCAGATCGACGCCGCCGTGGTCAGGCCGGAAATATTGAACCCTTCGCGCATGATGACGCCGGCGCCGAGGAAACCGATGCCGGTCACGATGCCCTGGATCACGCGGGTGGGATCGGTGCCGATCAGCTCGGTCATATGGCCGCCGAACCAGAGCGACGGGTAGCCGCACACCACGGTCAGGGCGGCCGACGCCATGCACACCAGGCCATAAGTGCGCATCCCCGCCGCTCGGCCATGGTAGGAACGCTCATAGCCGACCAGCAGGCCAAGCAGGAGCGCCCCGACCAGGTTCATCAGGATCACCAGGTTGGTCGCCAATTCGCCGGACGACCAGTAGGCACGCAGGAACTCGATACTGGGCATGGCTGCCTCTCTTTATGGTTTTGGTGTTTTCTTGGCCGCGAGCTGCTGTTCGAATGCCACATCGAGCTTGCTGACGCGCTTCACCTTTTGCGGGCCTTGCGCATTGACGAAGGCCACAAAGTCATCCAGCTCCATCGGTGGGCAAAGCGGCGGCTGGCCGGGCCCTTCCGTCAGGAAGAAGTGGCCGCTGCCGGTCATGGTCATCGAATACGCCTGGTTGCCGGAGCGCTCCTTCAAGCGCGCCAGGGCGCTGGATGCCTTGGTCGAGCGGCTCATATCGCCTCCGTCCGCTGTTCCAGCCAGCGCAGCGCGGCGCCCTCGACATGCGGGCGCAAACGCTGGCGCACGGTGGCATGGTAATCGTTCAGCCAGCGCACTTCGTCTTCACGCAACAGCGGTTTGTCGATGCAGCGCGTGTCGATCGGGCACAGGGTCAGGGTTTCGAAACGCAGGAATTCGCCGAACTCCGAATCGGCCGCGGGTACGTTCAGCACCAGGTTCTCGATACGGATGCCCCATTTACCCGGCCTGTAAATGCCCGGCTCGTTCGACGTGATCATGCCAGGCTCCATCGCCGTGTGCGGCTCCGGCGGCGTGGATGGGGAGATCGATTGCGGTCCTTCATGCACGTTCAGGAAGTAGCCCACGCCGTGCCCGGTGCCGTGGCCGAAATCGATGCCGGCCGCCCACAGCGGCGCACGCGCCAGCGCGTCGAGCATCGGCGACTTCACGCCGCGCGGGAATTGGGCGACGGACAAGGCCATCATGCCCTTCAGCACCAGGGTGAAGTCGCGCTTGTGTTCCCACGTAACGGCGCCCACCGGCACCACGCGGGTGATGTCGGTGGTGCCGCCGCTGTACTGCCCGCCGGAATCGATCAGCAGCAAGCCATCGCCTTCGACCACAGCGCTGCCTTGCGCCGGCGCGCGGTAATGCATGATCGCGCCATTGGCATTGAAGCCCGCAATCGTGCCGAAACTCGGGCTGACGAAGCCGGGACGGCGGCGGCGTGCTTCCAGCAGGCGCTGGCCGATGGCGTACTCCGTCAGCGGCTCGCGCGCGCTGTCGGACAGCGTCTGTTCCAGCCAGCTGAAAAATTCGCACAGCGCGGCGCCGTCCTGCTCCATCGTGGCGCGCACATGGTCGGCTTCCTGCCCGGTCTTGCGCGATTTGGCGAAGGTGGTCGGGTTGACGGCTTCGATCACCTTGACGCTATCCGGCACCGCCTGGCGCATGCCGAAGGTGATGCGGCGCGGGTCGAGCAGCAGCGTGCTGCCGGGGGGCAGCGTGGCCAGCGCCTGCGCCGCTTCTTCGTACGGTTCGACGAAGACGTTGTCGGCCGCCAGCAGGCCGGCCAGGGCCGGATCGACCTTGCCGGTGGCGACGAACAGCATGGCGCGCTCCTGGTCCAGCAGCGCATGGGACAGGAAGATCGGGTTGTAATTGACGTCCGAACCGCGCAGGTTGAACAGGTAAGCGATATCGTCCAGGGTCGAGATGACGTGGTGCGTCGCGCCCTGGCGCGCCATCTCGGCCCGCAAGGCCGCCAGCTTGGCGGCGCGCGGCTTGCCGGCGTGGGGGCGCTGATGTTCGTAGACCGGCGCATCCGGCAAGCCTGGACGGTCGCCCCACACTTCGTCCAGCAGGTCGAGGTCGGTGCGCATGGCGATGCCGCGCGCCTGCAGCAGGCGGGCAACCGACAGCCCCAGCACAGCGCCGTCCACTGCCAGCACCTGGCCCGGTTTCAACGTGTCGGCCAGCCAGTCGATGTACTGCACGCTGGCTCCCGATGGAATTTTCATCAGTTTGACGCCGGTCCCGGCCAGCTCGGACTCGGCTTGTGTCCAGTAGCGGCCATCGGTCCAGACGCCGGCGAAATCCTGGGTGATGATGCAGGTGCCGACCGAGCCGGTGAAGTTCGACAGCCACTCCCGCCCCTTCCAGCGCGGCGGCAGGTATTCCGACAGGTGCGGGTCCGAGGAAGGGACCAGGCAGGCATCCACCTGGTGGCGGCGCATGGCCGCGCGCAATCCCTCCAGCTTATTGCTAGTTGATTCATCCATGGCACCATCATACCGCGATTACGTCTGCAGCAGATCGCTTCGCTGGGGCCGGGGAAACGCCAATCCGGGGCGGCGCTGCACGATGCCGCGCACGGCGTCCACGATCTCGTCCTGCGCGGAGTAATGGAGCATATGGCCGCCCTCCACCAGGCGCAGCTCCGACTGCAACAGCTCACGGTGCAGGCGCGCCGAGTGGAAGTCCGGATCGGCCATCTTGTCGCCCTTTCCAGCCATCAGGGTGACCGGCAGCAGCAGGCCGGCATAACCGGTCTTCATCAACGCCACGGCCGGCACCATCATCGCTGCCTCCGCGGCCGACGCGCGCAACTGGAGCGGGCGCAGGGATAGCCATTTCGGCAGGCGCCGAAAAGCCGCCGGCACCGGCAAAGGACTGAACAAGCGCCAGACCTGCAGTGGCCAGATCAGGCGGGAAAGCAGCGGCGAGATTGTCAACCGCAGCACATCGCCCAACAGCGGTATTGCGGGTCCGGCCTGGAGCGGCGCATCGATACGGAAGGTCGGGTAGTAATAGCCCGACGCCAGCACCAGCCCACGCACCACTCCCGGCTCCAGCGCCGCCATGGCCATCGCCACCAACGTGCCCCAGGAATGGGCAAACACGATGGCTTCGGCCACTTCCATGCGCTGCAGCACCTGCAGCAGCAAGCGCGCCTGGTGGTCGACCGTCCAGAACCGGCCGCGTGGCCGCGTGCTGTAGCCAAATCCCGGGCGGTCGATGGCGATTACCCGGTGGTCCTCGGCCAGCCGCTCGATCAGGCCGGAAGCGGCGAAATCCTGCGCCATGCCGGCGTTGCCGTGCAATAGCAGGACCACCGGTCCGCTGCCCTGTTCAATGTAGTGCAGGCGCACGCCATCCACTTCGATGAATTGTCCGCTGGGCGGCATCTGCCGCTCTGCTTGCGCCGTATTCGCCCGCACCACGGCATACGCTGTCCCCAGCGCGGCACCAGCCAACAGCCACTTTATGCGTCGTTCCATATTCTCCCCACAGCCCGTTAGGCTAAACCAAGGGGCGGTGCGGACATTGTTCGGCGCTTAACTTAACGCGTGCGGAAAATTACGCCTCGAAGCGGCGCAAACCGTCGAGGTCGAGGATGCGGATGCCGCCGTAGTCCACGCGCAACAGCCCCTGCTTTTCAAGGACTTGCAAGGCCTGGTTGGCGCGCTGGCGTGAGGAGCCCGACAACAAGCCGACCTCTTCCTGCGAAATCTGCACCAGGCGCTCGATGCCGGGATACAAATGGGAATTAAATAGTGACGCCAGGCAGCGAGCAACGCGGGTGTCGGGATCGAGCAAGCGTTCGTTTTCCACCATGCCGATAAATTGACCCAAACGTTCGTTGAGCTGCATCAAAAGGAAACGGGTGAAGGGTAGGCTATTCTCGAGCAGGTAATGGAAAGTGACGGCCGGCATGCGGGCGATGCGGCTGTCGCGCAGGGTCATGGCGTCGTATCGGCGGCGCTCGTCTTTTAGTAATGAACCTTCGCCAAACCAGCCGCCGGGTGGCACGCCGGTAAATGTGACGCTTTTACCGCTCGGCGAAAAATTATTCATTTTCACCATGCCTGAAATAATACCGATCCAGTTATCGACAATTTCGCCCTTATGGCAAACGAAGCCCCCTTTGGGGATGAATTCCTCGTAACAGGTCGCTTCCACGCGCGCCAGTTGCTCCGCAGTGAGCACCGGCGCCCAGGTGGAGCTGCGAATGGCTTCGATCAGGCTCGGTTCGGTTTTCATCGTTGTTGCGTCGCACCATCAAAAGTCGTCGAATTGTCTTTGAAATGACAACCTTGCGACATAGCTCACGCTAATATCATCACACAAAAAGCTACAGGCATCCAAAAATCCAAGGAGACATTCGTGCAGGATAATCTGACGACCTTCCCTCGCAGGCTGCTCCAGCATGGCAAGGAGCGGCCGCACAAGCCGGCGTTCCGCGAAAAGGACCTGGGCATCTGGCAGACCTGGGACTGGCAGCAAGTGAACGCCGAAGTGCGCGCCCTGGCTTGCGGCCTGGCGGCGCTTGGCTTTGGGCGCGGCATGAACCTGGCCATCATCGGCGACAACCGTCCGCGCCTGTACTGGTCAATGCTGGCGGCGCAATGCCTGGGCGGCGTGCCGGTGCCAATGTACCAGGACGCGCCGGCCGCCGACCTGGCCTTCGTGCTGGAGAATGCGGAAATCCAGTACGCCATCGTGGAAGACCAGGAGCAGGTCGACAAGTTGCTCGACCTGTGCGAGCAATGCCCGGCCATCGCGCATATCGCTTACGAAGATGAGCGGGGCATGCGCAACTACACCCACCAGCAACTGATGTCCTATGCCCGCCTGCAGGAACTGGGGCGTGAATACGACAAGGCCCATCCCGGCTTCTACGAAGCGGCCATCGCAGAAGGCAAGGAAAGCGACAACGCCATCATCCTTTACACCTCCGGCACCACCGGCAAGCCGAAAGGCGTGTGCCAGACCCACAAGGCCCTGCTGTCGGCGGCCATCGGCGGGATCGGTTTCGACAAGCTGACCGACGCGGAGAATGTGCTGTCCTACCTGCCGATGGCGTGGGTGGGCGACTGCCTGTTCTCCTTCGCACAGGCGATGACCGCCGGCTTCACCGTCAACTGCCCCGAATCAGCCGATACCGTGACCACGGATTTGCGCGAGATCGGCCCGTCCTACTATTTCGCGCCGCCGCGCATTTTCGAAAACATGCTGACGCAGGTGATGATACGCATGGAGGATGCCGGCGCCATCAAGCGCAAGATGTTCCATCACTTCATGGGCGTGGCGCGCCGCGTAGGTTCCGACATCCTGGACGGCAAGCCGGTGCCGCTGGGCGACCGGATCAGCTACGCGCTGGGCAATATCCTGGTATACGGCCCGCTGCGCAACGTGCTGGGCATGTCGCGCATCCGCGTGGCCTATACGGCAGGCGCTGCGATCGGCCCCGACCTGTTCCGCTTCTACCGCTCGATCGGCGTCAACCTGAAACAGTTCTACGGCTCGACCGAAACCTGCGCCTATATCTGCCTGCAGCCGGACGGCGAAATCAAGTTCGACTCGGTCGGCAAACCCGCGCCGGGGGTGGAAGTGAAATTGGCGCCGAACGGCGAGGTGCTGGTCAAGTCGCCGACCCTGATGCACTGCTATTACAAGCGGCCCGACGCGACGGCCGAAGCCATCGACAGCGAAGGCTACTTCCACACCGGCGATGCCGGCATCTTCGACCACGACGGCCACCTGCGCATCATCGACCGGGCCGCCGACGTGGGCAAGATGAGCAATGGCGCCATCTTCGCGCCCAACTACATCGAAAACAAGCTGAAATTCTTCCCCTTCATCAAGGAAGCCGTGGCCTTCGGCCACCAGCGCGACCGGGTGACCGCTTTCATCAACATCGACATGGAAGCCGTCGGCAACTGGGCCGAACGGCGCGGCATCGCCTACTCGGGCTACACCGACCTGGCGGCGCACGAGCAGACTTACGCGCTGGTCAGGGAATGCGTGGAAAAAGTCAATGCCGACCTGGCGCAGGAAGCCCTGATGGTGGATACGCAAGTGCACCGCTTCCTGGTGCTGCACAAGGAGCTCGACCCTGACGACGATGAACTGACGCGTACCCGCAAGGTGCGCCGCAAGTTCATCGCCGAGAAGTACGCGGTGCTGATCGAGGCACTGTACGGCGGCAAAGCTTCGCAATACATCGAAACCCAGGTCAAATTCGAGGACGGGCGCACCGGCACGGTGGCGGCTGACCTGCGGATCATGGACCTCAAGGCAGCATAAGCGGGGAAGCCACCATGCAAATGAACGAACCGGGCGCGATCACCGCCGGCCGCAAGATCGGCGACGTGATCCTGGATTTGCGCAATATCTCGCTGTCATTCGGCGGGGTGAAGGCGCTGACCAATATCTCCTTCAACGTGCGCGAACACGAAATCCGCGCCATCATCGGCCCCAACGGCGCTGGCAAAAGCTCGATGCTGAACGTGATCAACGGCGTGTACCGTCCGCAGCAAGGCGAAATCATCTACCGCGGCCAGCACCGCAAGAACATGGACTGCTACGCCGCCGCCAAATCAGGCATCGCGCGTACCTTCCAGAACATTGCGCTGTTCAAGGGCATGACTGTGCTGGACAACATCATGACCGGCCGCAACCTGAAGATGAAATCCAACTTCCTGCTGCAAGCGCTGTACTGGGGCCCGGCACGGCGCGAAGAGATCGAGCACCGCCGCAAATGTGAGGAAGTGATCGATTTCCTCGAAATCCAGCATATCCGCAAGACGCCGGTGGGCCGCCTGCCCTACGGCCTGCAAAAGCGCGTGGAGCTGGGCCGCGCCCTGGCCGCGGAGCCGCAAATCCTGCTGCTGGATGAACCCATGGCGGGCATGAACGTGGAGGAAAAGCAGGACATGTGCCGCTTCATCCTCGACGTCAACG
>CBFGQI010000028.1:0-45937 GCA_965650885.1 uncultured Oxalobacteraceae bacterium | reverse complement strand
TCCAGTAAAATGCCGGTTTTACCGGATGCAGGAGCAGGCTGTGAGCAGCGAAGACCGCTTTATCGACATTGAAATCAAACTGGCGCACCAGGAAGACCTGGTGGAGTCGCTGAACCAGCGCGTCTACGAGCAGCAAAAGCAGATCGACCAGCTGGAAGCCATGCTGGCCGCCCTGGCTGAGCGCGTGCGCACCACGTCGCAAGCCAACCAGAGCCCCCTCAACGAACGCCCGCCGCATTATTGAAGCGATGGCCGCGCCGCCCGGTCAGTGCATCCTGTGGGCCACGGCAATCAGCTTTTCACCGCCCACTGGGTCCGCCGGAAACTCCCATTCGCACAGCTCGCGGCCGATGCAAGACATCAGCATGCCATCGTTGACGTTTTCGTAGTCGAGAACCGACACTTGCGCCACCTTGCCCTGCGCCGTCACCCGCATCCCGAACAGCAAAGCCGCCCCGCCTCTCGGCCAGCCTTCGCGTTCGAAATGACGCTGCATGCATTTGCCGAATGCGCGATTGGACAGATTCAATTGCCGCCGCACCTCGCCCGAAGTGGCTGGCGCGGCGTCGAAGTGCTTGACCTTCTCGCGCGTGAACACGTGCGCCTCGTCTTTCGCGACATAGCAGCTTCCAGGCGTATCGTCAGCCTGCACCGGACTTGACCCCAAGGCGGACATCGCCAATACCATCGCCGCAATTCTCATGGTTGCCATTCTGGAAATAAAGATGCCATCTTAGCAGTATTTCCCAGCTGTTGGATCTGGCGCAGCGCAGCATAGCTCGTCCATGACTTTAGGGAACCCGGCTGCTATCATTTGGCGCTTCGCGCTGCCATGTTGAGCAGCGTGAAGCGCCATTCAAAAAGGGAGAGAGAATGTTCCGTCCGAAAATGCTGATCATCGCCGCCAGCCTGGCCGTCGCCGGCGCCGCCAATGCCGCCCTGCCGGCGTCGAACCCGTTCGCCGCCGCTTCCACGCTGCCGCTGAACTACCCGGCTTTCGACAAGTTCAAGAACGAAGACTACGGTCCCGCCTACGACGAAGGCATGAAGGAACAGGCTGCGGAAATCGCGGAGATTGCCAACAACAAGGCCGCACCGACCTTCGACAACACCATCGTGGCGATGGAGCGCTCCGGCCGCCTGCTGGACCGCGTGAGCTCCGTGTTCGGCAACCTGTCCGGCGCCAACACCAACGACGCCTTCGAAGCCCTGAACCGCGAACTGGCGCCCAAGCTGTCCGCCCACGCCGACTCGATCCGCTTGAACGAAAAGCTGTACGCCCGCATCAAGACCCTGTACGACAAACGCGACAAGTTGAAACTGGACCCTGAATCGAAGCGCCTGCTGGAACGCTACCACACCGACTTCGTGCGTGCCGGCGCCAAGCTGTCCGCTGCCGACAAGGAAAAGCTGAAGGCCTACAACGCGCAACTGGCAGCACTGTCCACCACCTTCAGCCAGAACGTGCTGAAGGAAGCCAATGCCTCCGCGCTGGTGGTCGACACCCGCGAAGAACTGGCCGGCATGTCCGAGAAAGCCATCGATGCCGCCGCCGCTGCCGCCAAGGCCAAAGGCATGGACGGCAAGTTCCTGATCGCCATTGCCAACACCACCGGCCAGGCACCGCTGGAAGTGCTGACCAACCGCAGCACCCGCGAACGCCTGCTGGCCACCTCGCTGGCGCGCGGCAGCCGTGGCGGCGATTTCGACAACCGTGAAGTGGTGCTGAAGATCGCCAAGCTGCGCGCCGAACGTGCTGCGCTGCTGGGCTATCCTTCGCACGCGGCCTACCAGCTGGAAGACCAGACCGCGCACGATACCGACGCCGTCAACAAGCTGCTGGGCGAACTGGTCAAACCGGCAGTGAACAATGCCCGCAAGGAGTCGGCCGATATCCAGTCCGTGATCGATGCGGAAAAGGGTAACTTCGCCAACGCCGCGCAAGACTGGGCCTTCTACACCGACAAGGTGCGCCAGGCCCGCTACGCCTTCGACCAGAACCAGCTCAAGCCCTACTTCGAACTGGACAACGTGCTGCAGAACGGTGTGTTCTTCGCCGCCACCAAGGTCTACGGCATCACCTTCAAGGAACGCAAGGACTTGCCGGTCTACCATCCGGACGTGCGCGTATTCGACGTGTTCGATGCCGACGGCAAGCAGTTGGCCATCTTCCTGGGCGACTTCTACGCCCGCAGCAACAAGCGCGGCGGTGCCTGGATGAATGCTTACGTATCGCAGTCCAAGCTGATGGGCACCAAGCCGGTGGTGGCCAACCACCTGAACATCCCCAAACCGGCCGCCGGCGAAAAGACCCTGCTGACTTACGATGAGGCGCGCACCCTGTTCCACGAGTTCGGCCATGCGCTGCACGGCATGTTCTCCGACGTGAAGTACCCGCGTTTCGCCGGCACCCGCGTGCCGCGCGACTTCGTGGAATTCCCCTCGCAGGTCAACGAGATGTGGATGACCTGGCCGGAAATCCTGAACAACTACGCCAAGCATTACCAGACCGGCGCCCCGATGCCGAAGGAATTGCTGGACAAGGTGCAGGCGTCCGCCAAGTTCAACGAAGGTTTCCGCACCACCGAATACCTGGCCGCCTCGATCCTGGACCAGCGCTGGCACCAACTGCCGGCCGACAAGATCCCGACCGACGTGCTGGGCTTCGAATCGTCGGTGCTGAAGGATGCCGGTGTCGACTTCGCACCGGTACCGCCGCGCTACCGCACCACCTACTTCTCGCACGTATTCGCGGGCGGCTACTCGGCGGGCTATTACGGCTACCTGTGGTCGGAGAAGCTCGATGCCGATACTGTCGAATGGTTCACCGAGAACGGCGGCATGTCGCGCAAGAACGGCGACCACTTCCGCAAGGCGCTGTTGTCCAAGGGCGGCACGATGGATGCGATGCAAATGTACCGCGAGTTCCGCGGCCGCGACGCAAAGATCGAGCCGCTGCTGGAACGCCGCGGTTTGAAAGCCAACTAAAAGTAATCCCGGTGTCAGGTACTGGCATGCGCCGCGCGCAGCGTGTGGCGTGTTGGGCCCTGATACCGCCGATTAAAGTTGACCCGTCCATGGTAGACAGCTTTAAGCTTAAGCCATGGACGATGAACACTTCTTAGGCGGCCTCGAAGCCTGCACGCTCCCGCCGGAGCACTTCAACCACGCCGGCCATATACGGCTGGCGTGCCTCTACCTCGCCCGCTATCCGCTCGACGAGGCTATCGCGCGCACGTGCGCTACGATCCGCACCTACGCAACGCATCTCGGCGCAGCGAACAAATACCACGCCACCATCACGGTCGCCCTGGTGCGCCTGCTGCATGCGCATGGCCCCGCCGCATTGGCAGACGCACGCGCCATGCTGGCGCTGCACTACAGCGAAGCCGCGCTGGCGTCGGCAGCCGCGCGCGCCGCCTTCTCGCCACCTGACCTGGCGCCGCTGCCGTGAACACCCTCACGATTGGCCAGCTGGCGCGCCGTTGCGGTATCTCGCGGAGCACGCTGCTTTACTACGAGGAGCACGGCCTATTGGCGCCGTCTCGCAGCGCCACCGGCTATCGCCGCTACGGCGACGCCGACGTCGCACGCGCCGAGCAAATCCGGGCGTGGCGTGCAACCGGAATGGATATCCCCACGATCGCGGCCCTGCTGCGCGACGGTCCGCACGCTGGCCCAATCGAGCGCCGGCTCCAGGAAATCGCCGCCGACATGGCGCGACTGCGCGAACAGCAGGATGTGCTGCTGCGGGTGCTCGGCACGCCAGCCTCGGCGGGCGCCACCGGCCCCGGCACGGCAGGCATCGACAAAGCTGGCTGGACAGCCCTGCTGCGCGCCGCCGGCCTCGATGATGCCGCGATGGAACGCTGGCACGCCCTGTTCGAACAGCAAGCTCCGCAAGCCCACGAAACGTTCCTGCGCTCGCTCGGGCTCGACGCGCCCGAAATTGAGCACATCCGTAGCTGGTCGCGCCGGATGGGTGTATAAAAGAGGTGTAGCCACTTCAACGGGGAAAGGAATCATGGACACCAAGCTGAAGGAGACTTTGCGCCAATTGCATGCCACGCTGGCCCATCACGGCCCGGTCGATGAGGAATTGCAGACCCTGCTGCGCCAGCTCGATGGCGACATCAAGGAAATCCTCGACCAGCCGCCCGAGCCCGAAGGCGGCACCAATACCTACGGCCTGGCTGAACGCACACAGGAAATCACTGCCAAATTCGCCGCCAAGCACCCGGCGCTGGAGCCGACGCTGCGCGAACTGACGCGCATCCTGGGGAATATGGGAATATAAACATTGGGGCCGGGTCCGCCTATGCGGCACGCACAGCGTGTTGCGTGTTCGGCCCTGACACCAACTGATCAAATGAAAGAGGCGGGCCGCAGCCCGCCTCCGGAATGGAACCCGGGGTTATACCGGCTGTCCAGCCGGCCCCCGGGAGGCCAGCCTTATGGGAAGGCCAGCAAGGGCGGCTCTTCACCGCCAAAGTTGAAGTCAGGATGACGTTTGGCGATCATTTCCTCGATCTCTTTCATGCGCCGCACCGGCACGTCCACCATCATCAAAACCTGACCCTGTTCAATCCTTGCTGCGTACTGCTCCAGCTTCTTGTTGGGAATGGCCGCCGCATTCATGCCACTTGCCCAGCCGCCGAACAGCGCCCCGCCCAGCGTGACCAGCAGGATGGTCATGGTGCGCAGCGTGAGCCCTTCGGGTGGGAACATGACAAGGAAGATGCCGGCAGCCAAGCCCACAATCCCGCCGATGGCGATCCCCAGCTTGGCGCCGTGGACCAGGTCCGTTTTCAGCAGGAAATTGCAATCTGGCATGTCATCGGGCAGGGTGCCTTCTTTTGCCAGGAAGTGGATATGCCGTTCTTCGATGCGCGCCAGCAGCAGTTCGTCCAGCTCTGCGCGGGCGGCCTTAACATTGGGAAGCATGTAGTACAGTCTGCGGCGCATGATGTCGCTCCATGGAAGACGTTGTATACCCGTTATAGCAAAAATGTCACGATGTTCAATGGCTATTTGCCCAAACCGGCTTGCTCGAACGTCACAAGTTACTGAAATTTAAAGGTTTTTTGTGCGCCGAAGCGGGCGAAAGCCCGTGATTTCCGGTACAATGCCGGGATGAATCCCCCTACCAATCTTTTCGCGACCGTCGCCAAGCGGTCTGCGCGTGCTGCCGCTGCGCCTTTCCTTCCCATGTCCCGCGCCGAAATGGACGCCCTGGGCTGGGACCAGTGCGACATCATCCTGGTGACCGGCGACGCCTATATCGACCATCCCAGCTTTGGCATGGCCCTGGTCGGCCGCCTGCTGGAAGCGCAGGGCTACCGTGTCGGCATCATCGCCCAGCCGGACTGGCAGAACGTCGAAGCGTTCCGCGTGCTGGGCAAGCCGCGCCTGTACTATGGCATCACCGCCGGCAATATGGACTCCATGGTCAACCGCTACACGGCCGACCGCAAGATCCGCTCCGATGACGCCTACACCCCGAATGCCGAACCGAACAAGCGTCCCGACCGCGCGGTGACCGTCTACGCCCAGAAGGCGCGCGAAGCCTTCCCCGGCACGCCGGTCATCATCGGTTCCATCGAAGCCTCGCTGCGCCGCATCGCCCACTACGACTACTGGTCGGACAAGGTGCGCAAGTCGGTGCTGACCGAATCCAAGGCCGACCTGCTGATCTTCGGTAACGCCGAACGCGCCCTGGTCGACCTGACCCGCCGCCTCGACATGGGCGAAAAGATCAAGGACATCAAAGACCTGCGCGGTACCGCCTTCCTGGTGCCGCACGGCTGGCTGCCGTCGGACCAATGGGCCGTGCACAACTCGACCCGCGTCGACGTGCCGGGCCGCGTCGACCCGCACCCTGATCCTTACGCCATGGCGAAGGAAGACAAGAAGGAATGCGCCACCGAGAACGCCGCGCCGGAGCCGACCGTCAAGCCGATCGTCATCATGACGCGCGAAGAGCGCCTGGCCGCCGCCAAGGAAAAGCACAACAAGACCGTGGTGCGCCTGCCATCGTACGACGTGGTGAAGGACGACCCGGTGATGTACGCGCACGCCTCGCGCGTGTTCCACCTGGAATCGAACCCGGGCAACGCGCGCGCGCTGGTGCAGCAGCACGGCGACCGCGACGTGTGGATGAACCCGCCGCCGCTGCCGCTGGCCATGGATGAAATGGACGGCGTGTACGACCTCGAATACGCGCGCGCCCCGCACCCGAGCTACGGCAACGCCAATATCCCGGCCTGGGAAATGATCCGCTTCTCGGTCAACATCATGCGCGGCTGCTTCGGCGGCTGCACCTTCTGCTCGATCACCGAGCACGAAGGCCGCATCATCCAGAGCCGTTCCGAGCCGTCCATCCTGCGCGAGATCGAACATATCCGCGACAAGACCAAGGGCTTCACCGGCATCATCTCCGACCTGGGCGGCCCGACCGCCAACATGTACCGCCTGTCCTGCAAGGACAAGTCGATCGAAGAGACCTGCCGCCGCCTGTCCTGCGTGTACCCGTCGATCTGCGTCAACCTGGGCACCGACCACAGCAAACTGATCCAGCTGTACCGCAAGGCGCGCGAGATCAAGGGCGTGAAGAAGATCCTGATCCAGTCCGGCCTGCGCTACGACCTGGCCGTGCGTTCGCCCGAATACGTGAAAGAGCTGGTGACCCACCACGTGGGCGGCCTGCTGAAGATCGCGCCCGAGCACACGGAAACCAATGTGCTGAGCAAGATGATGAAGCCCGGCATCGGCGCTTACGACGAATTCAAGGCGATGTTCGAGAAGTACTCGCTGGAAGCGGGCAAGAAGCAGTACCTGATCCCTTACTTCATCGCCGCCCACCCGGGCACGACGGACGAGGACATGCTGAACCTGGCCTTGTGGCTGAAGAAGAACAACTTCCGCCTGGACCAGGTGCAGACCTTCATGCCGACCCCGATGGCGATGGCATCGGCCATGTACCACTCGCGCAAGAACCCGCTGCACAAGGTCACCGAAACCTCAGAAACCGTGGAAACCCCGCGCAATATGAAGCAGCGCCAGGCGCACAAAGCCTTCCTGCGCTACTACGACCCGAAGAACTGGCCGATCCTGCGCGAAACCTTGCGCCGCATGGGCCGTGGCGACCTGATCGGCGATGGCGAACGCCACCTGATCCCGCCTTACCGCGTGGGCGAAGAGCACTTCAAGCCATCGCAAGGCAAGCGCGCCATGCCGACCCTGGCACCGGGCCAGCAGAAGCGCGGTGCCGGCCTGCCACCGCCGGCCCATGTGGCCCGTGGCGGCAAGGCCAATGCGCTGACCGGTTCGCTGACCGCGCGCGCGACGGTGGAAACCAAGGCCCGTCCTTCCATCCTCGACACCATCAAGGTCAAGCCGAAGGCGGCACCCGCCAAAGCTGGCGGGCGCGCAGGCCGCAAATAATTGCAGCCAAATTAAGCGAAACTGCTATCACCTGCTGCAAATCCATAGGATTGTGCAGCAGGAATGCGACACTCGACGCGCTGGACGCGTCGAAGCGGATACAATCGGCGTATAGCCCCTGCCAACTTTGTACCCGGAAAAAACGTGCCCCAATTCCTGGCCGGCCTGTTCACTTTGCTGTTGCTGTTCCAGGCGCCGCTCGCGCAGGCGCAGGAGCGCGTCACGCTGCAGCTGAAGCACACGCACCAGTTCCAGTTCGCCGGCTATTACGCCGCGCTGGAAAAGGGCTACTACCGCGATGCCGGCCTGGACGTGCGCATCCTCGAGGGCACCGACGGCAACGAGCCGGAGCGCGCCGTGCTCGATGGCCGTGCCGAATATGGGGTCGGCAGCAGCAGCCTGCTGCTGGCCCGGCTGTCCGGCAAGCCGCTGGTGGTGCTGGCCGTGGTGTTCCAGCATTCGCCTTACGCGCTGGCGATGCGCCAGACCGGCCCGGCACCGGATATCCGCAGCATCGTGGGCAAGCGCGTGATGATCGGCTCCCTGACCGACGAGCTGACCCAGGCCGATGAAGTCATGGCCTACCTGCGCAAGGAAGGCATCAATACCAACCAGCTGGTGCGGGTGGAGCACAGCTTCAACCCTGACGACCTGGTCAAGGGCAAGGTCGACGCCATGTCGATCTTCGTCAGCAATGAGCCGGATTACCTGGACCGCCTCGGCTTCCCCTACGACATCTACAGCCCGCGCGCGGCAGGCATCGACTTTTACGGCGACAACCTGTTCACCAGCGAAGCGGAAATCAAGAACCACCCGGACCGGGTGCGCGCTTTCCGCGCCGCCAGCATGCGCGGCTGGCAGTACGCCATGAGCCACCAGGAAGAAATCGTCGACCTGATCCTCAACAAGTACTCGCGCCAGCACGACCGCATGCACCTGCTGTACGAAGCGCGCCAGATGGTGCCGCTGGTACAGCCCGTGCTCGTGGAAATCGGCTACATGAACCCGGACCGCTGGCAGCACATCGCGGACATCTACACCGAACTGGGCATGATGCCGAAGGGCGCCACCTGGAACGGCTTCCTGTACAACGCCGATCCCGGTACCGACCTGACCTGGCTGTACCGCGTGCTGGGCGTGGCGGCCGGCCTGCTGGTGCTGGGCGCGGCGATCCACTTCTCCCTGCTCACGCGCGAGCGTACGCGCGCCGAAGAAACCATCCGCAAGGGCGAACAGCGTTTCCGCACCATGTTCGAAGCGGCGCCGATGGGCATTGCGCTGATCGACTCGACCAGCAGCCAGTTCCGCGACGTCAATCCCCGTTTCGCGGAGATCACCGGCCGCTCGGCGCAGGAAATGCGCGACAGCCGCTGGCTGGAAATCTGCCACCCGGACGACGTCGCGCCGGAGCAGGAAAAGATGGCGCAACTGGCGGCGCAGCAGATTTCCGGCTTCAAGATGGAAACGCGCCTGGTGCGTCCCGATGGCCGCATCGTCTGGGTGGAAGCCTCGATCAACGCGGTGGAGACGGAAAGCCAGCCGCACCACCTGTGCATGATCGAAGACATCACGGAGAAGAAGGAAACCGAAGCCCTGATCTGGCAGCAGGCCAACTTCGACACGCTGACGCAGTTGCCGAACCGGCGCATGTTCCTCGACCGCCTGCAGCACGACATCCTGAAGTCGCGCCGCGACGGCACCCGCATCGCCATCCTGTTCATCGACCTCGACCACTTCAAGGAAGTCAACGACACCCTGGGCCACCACCAGGGCGACGTGCTGCTGGTGGAAGCGGCGCGCCGCATCGGCGCCTGCGTGCGCCAATCGGATACCGTGTCGCGCCTGGGCGGCGACGAGTTCACCGTGATCCTGCCCGAACTGGCGGAAGTGGACCGGGTCGAGGATATCGCCCAGAACATCATCGACAGCCTGCGCATGCCGTTCCAGCTGGGGCAGGAACAAGCCTTCGTCTCGGCCTCGATCGGCATCACGATCTACCCCGACGATGCCGGCAATATGGAAGACTTGCTGAAGCACGCCGACCAGGCCATGTACGCCGCCAAGGGTGCCGGCCGCAACCGCTTCAGCTACTTCACCCCTGCGCTGCAGGTGGCGGCGCTGAACCGCATGCGCCTGACCAACGACTTGCGCAGCGCCCTGAAAGGCAACCAGCTCAAGCTGTACTTCCAGCCCATCGTGCACCTCCAGAGCGGCAGGATCCACAAGGCCGAAGCCCTGATCCGCTGGGAGCACCCGCAGCGCGGCATGGTCAGCCCGCTCGAGTTCATCCCCCTGGCCGAAGCCAGCGGCCTGATCGTCGACATTGGCGAATGGGTGTTCCGCGAATCGGCGCAATGGGTCAAGCGCTGGCGCGAGCAAGTGCATCCCGGCTTCCAGGTCAGCCTGAACCAGTCGCCGCTGGAATTCCAGCGCGAGCGCGGCAGCTATGCCGACTGGCTGGCGTACCTGCAGCAGCTCGGCGTGCCCGGCGAAGGCATCGTGGTGGAAATCACGGAAGGCTTGCTGCTCGACGCCAGCGCCAACGTCACCGACAAGCTGCTGCAACTGCGCGACGCCGGCATCCAGGTCGCGCTGGACGATTTCGGCACCGGCTACTCCTCGCTGTCCTACCTGAAGAAGTTCGACATCGATTACCTGAAGATCGACCGCAGCTTCACCCGCAACCTGGCGCCCGATTCCAGCGACATGGCGCTATCGGACGCGATCATCGTGATGGCCCACAAGCTCGGGCTGAACGTGATCGCCGAAGGCGTGGAAACCACCGAACAGCGCGACCTGCTGGCCGGCGCCGGCTGCGACTACGGCCAAGGCTACCTGTTCGCCCGCCCCCTGCCCGCCGCCGACTTCGACACCCTGCTGCACCAGCAATCCACCGTCCAGCCCGCCGACGCCCACGCCACCGCTGCTTGAAAACTTGACCTGGCTCAAGGAATTTTCGGCGGCCCGCGCGCATGATGCGCGCTATGAATCTCGCAAACTCCCTCCTGCACGCGCTGCATCATCATGGCGCGCGTGAAGTCTTTGGTATTCCCGGAGACTTTGTCCTGGCTTTCTTCGAACAAATCGAGCAATCCGGCATCCTGCCGCTGTACACGCTGAGCCATGAGCCGGGCGTGGGCTTTGCAGCCGATGGGGCGGCGCGCTATCACGGGCGCCTGGGCGTGGCGGCGGTGACCTATGGCGCGGGGGCGCTGAACATGGTCAACGCCGTGGCGGGCGCCTACGCCGAAAAAGTGCCGATGGTGGTGGTTTCCGGCGCGCCCGGCACCAACGAGCGCCGCAACGGTTTCCTGCTGCACCACCAGGTCAAGCACCTGGATTCGCAGATGGCCATCTTCCGCGAAATCACCTGCGACCAGTGCGTGCTGGACGACCCGCAGCGTGCGCCGGCCGATATCGCGCGCGTGCTGCGCAGCGCCATCACCCATTCGCGCCCGGTGTACATCGAGCTGCCGCGCGATATGGTGCGTGCGCCGTGCGCGCCGGTCGGAGCGCTGCCGGCGCCTGGCCATGACGCCGATGCCCTGGCCGCCTGCGTGGCGGAAGTGCTGGGCCGCCTGGAACGCGCCGCGCGCCCGGTGCTGATGGTCGATATCGAAATCCGCCGCTTCGGCCTGGAAAGCAAGGTGGCGCAGCTGGCCGCCAAGCTGCAGGTGCCGGTGGTGACCTGCTTCATGGGCCGTGGCCTGCTGGCCAGCGAGCCGCAAGCGCCCCTGCTGGGCACCTATCTCGGCGTGGCCGGTGCGGCGGAAGTCACCGAGGCCGTGGAAGGCTCGGATGCCCTGCTGATGCTGGGCGTGATCCTGTCCGACACCAACTTCGGCGTGCAGCGCGAGCGCATCGACCTGCGCAAGTGCATGCTGGCGCTGGATGGCGACGTCACGCTTGGCTACCACACCTATCACGACATCCCGCTCGAAGCGCTGGTCGACGGCTTGCTGGCCAACGCCAAGCCGCTGCGCGCCGATGCCGCCCTGCGCGGCGAACGCACCGCCTATCCCTGCGACCTGGCTGCCGACGACCATGGCATTGTCCCGCGCGACGTGGCCTGTGCCGTCAACGACCTGATGCGCAGGCATGGCCGCATGCCGATCGCCTCGGACATCGGCGACTGCCTGTTCACCGCGCTCGACATCGAAAACACCGACCTGCTGGCGCCCGGCTACTACGCCACCATGGGCTATGGCGTGCCGGCCGCCATGGGCCTGCAGGCTTCAGGCGGCGAGCGCCCACTGGTGCTGGTGGGCGACGGCGCCTTCCAGATGACCGGCTGGGAACTGGGCAACTGCCAGCGCTACAAGCTCGACCCGGTCGTCATCCTGTTCAACAACTGCAGCTGGGAGATGCTGCGCGCCTTCCAGCCGCAATCGGCCTTTTGCGACCTGAGCGACTGGCATTTCGCCGACATGGCACCGGCGCTGGGCGGCGACGGCTACCGCGTCACCACACGCGGCGAACTGGCGGCGGCCCTGGAAAACGCCATGGCTCGGCGCGGCCGCTTCCAGCTGGTGGAAGTGATGCTGCCGCGCGGCGGCCAGTCCGACACGCTGGCGCGCTTCGTCAACGGCGTGCGCCGCCTGCAGGGAGCCAAGGCATGATCGAACTGGTTTGCCCGGCCGGCAGCCTGCCGGCATTGAAAGCCGCCGTCGACCATGGCGCCGACAGCGTCTACCTCGGCTTCCGCGACGCCACCAATGCGCGCAACTTCGCCGGCCTGAACTTCGACGAAGCCGCAATCGCGGAAGGCATCCGCTACGCCCACCAGCGCGGCCGCAAGGTGCTGCTGGCGCTGAACACTTATCCGCAGGCGGCGAGCTGGCAGCTGTGGCGCGAAGCGGTGGACCGCGCCGCCGGTGCCGGCATTGATGCGATCATCCTGGCCGACCCCGGCCTGATGGAGTATGCGCGCGGCAAGCACCCCGGCCTGCGCCTGCACCTTTCCGTGCAGGGCTCGGCCACCAACTACGAAGCGATCAATTTCTACCACGAGCAGTTCGGCATTTCGCGCGCCGTGTTGCCACGCGTGCTGTCGCTGCAGCAGGTCGAACACTTGCTGCGCGACGTGAAGACCGAGATCGAAGTGTTCGGCTTCGGCAGCCTGTGCGTGATGGTGGAGGGCCGCTGTGCGCTGTCATCCTATGCCACCGGCGAATCGCCCAACACCGCAGGCGTGTGTTCCCCCGCCAAGGCGGTGCGCTGGCAGGAGACGCCGAAGGGACTGGAATCGCGCCTGAACGGCGTGTTGATCGACCGCTACCGGCCCGATGAAAACGCCAGCTACCCCACGCTGTGCAAGGGGCGCTTCGAGGTGGAAGGGGAAACCTATTACGCCATCGAAGAGCCGGCCAGCCTGAACACCATGGAATTGCTGCCGCAGCTGGTGCAGATGGGCGTCAAGGCCATCAAGATCGAAGGCCGCCAGCGCAGCCCCGCCTATGTGGCGCAAGTGACGCAAGCCTGGCGCGCCGCCATCGATGCCTGCGGCGACGGCAAGCGCCGCTTCACCATCAACCCGGGCTGGAGCGCCGCGCTGGACCGCGTGGCGGAAGGGCAGCAGCACACCCTCGGCGCCTATCACCGCAAATGGAAATGAGTATGTTGAAACTAGCCCTCGGCCCGGTGTTGTATTACTGGCCGCGCCTGACCATGTTCGAGTTCTACCAGCAGGTGGCGGAAAGCCCGGTGGACGTCGTCTACCTGGGCGAAGTGGTGTGCTCGCGCCGCCACGAATTGCGCCTGCCCGACTGGCTCGATATCGCCGGCCTGCTGCGCGACGCCGGCAAGCAGGTGGTGCTGTCCACGCAAGCCCTGATCGAGTCGGGCGCCGAACTGACCACCATGCGCAAGCTGTGCGAGAACCGCGATTTCCTGGTCGAAGCCAACGACTTCGGCGCCGTGCACAAGCTGGAAGGCGCAGCTTTCGTCGCCGGCCCGCACCTGAACATCTATAGCGAGCCGACGCTGGCGGTACTGGCCCGCCAGGGCGCCCGCCGCTGGGTGGCCCCGATCGAGATGGGCCGCGACGCCATCGCAACGCTGCTGGCAACGCAGCCGTCCGGAATGGAGAGCGAAGTCTTCGCCTGGGGCCGCATGCCGCTGGCCTTTTCGGCCCGCTGCATGACCGCCCGCAACCGCAACCTGCCGAAAGACGATTGCCAGTTCAGCTGCATCGACTATCCGGATGGCTTGGTCATGGATACGCGCGAACAGAAAGCCTTCCTGGTATTGAACGGCATCCAGACCCAGTCCGCGCGCTGCTGCAACCTGGTGCTGGCGATGCCGGAAATGGCCGACATGGGCATCGACGTGCTGCGCATTTCGCCGCAAGCACGCGACACGCTGGACGTGGTGGCTGCCTTCGACAAGGTACGGCGCGGCGAATGGCAACCGGCCCATGCGGCGCATATGCTGGAGCCGTTGGCGCCCGGCGGCAGCTGCGATGGGTTCTGGAGCGGCCAGGCGGGCATGGAGCGCAGCGCCGCGCTGGAGGAAGCCGTATGAGCGCCGCCCAGTTCCGCATCCCGCCCGCCATCGGCCGCCTGCTGGGCCGCCTGCCGCCGCAGCCACCCGCTTGGCTGTTCGTGCAGGGCTTGAACCGCATCCTGGCCCCACAATTGCCCGAAGACGTGCGCCGGGCCCTGTTTGCGCGCCGCCTGCGCCTGCGGGTCGAAGACGCCGGGCTGGCCATCGACTTCAGCTGGCAGGGCAGTGCCTTCGAAACGGCGCGCCACAGCAGCGCGCCCGACCTCACCGTCGGCGCCTGCGCCCATGACCTGGTGCTGATGGCGCGCCGCCAGGAAGACCCGGACACGCTGTTCTTCTGCCGCCGCCTGGTGCTCGAGGGCGACACGGAATTGGGCCTGCTGTTCAAGAACACGCTCGACGGCCTGGATGCCGGTGCCCTGGACTGGCGCAAGCTGCTGCCCTTCCCGCCGATACCGCGCGGCGCCCGTCATGGCTGACAAGACGCTGCCGCTGGTGTATTCCTGCTCCGGCTGCAGCAGCGCGGCCCAGCTGGCCAACGCCGTCGCCATCAAGCTCGACCGCGACGGCACGGCGGAAATGTCGTGCATCGCAGGCGTGGGCGGCGGCGTCGCCCCGCTGGTCAAGCTGGCCCGCGCCGGCCGCACCATCCTCGCCATCGACGGCTGCCCCTTGGCCTGCGCCCGCGCCTGCCTGGCCGGGCAGGGCGTGGCGCCCGACCACCATCTCCTCCTCCATGAACACGGCGTGCGCAAGCGCATGCACACCGACTTCGACCCTGCCGAGGTGGAAGCCATTGCAGGACACGCAAGAAACTTGCTTTTTGCCAGTAAAATCAAATAGATGCGCAAATCGTTCTCCAGGGTTAATATTTCAAAACAACAAACTTTCTGGAGGCAAAACATGAAACCATGGGTAGTGGCGATGGCCTTGGGCCTGGGTGTCGGCAGCGCAAACGCCAGCACCGACCAAATCGAGTTCTATACGTCGAAATACGTGGGCGACGATATCGCCTACGAAAACGTCGGCTGCGGCAAGCCCGCCATCCCTGAGCTGTCGCACACCAAGTCGGAAATCAAGAAGGTGGCAGCCGACATGGACGCCTGGCGCAACTGCTATAACGCCTATACCGAAAAGCTGGCGGCCCTGCAGCCCGTTGGCAAGGCGCTGCCGGCCGGCCTGGCGGAGCGCATGACGCCGGACCAGCTGAACCAGGCCAAGAACCGCATGGCCCAGGTCTACAATGCGGTGGCCGACGAAGCCGAAGCTGTGGCCAAGGCCGTCTTGGCCTCGCATGCCGCCTGGATGGCCAAGACCGACGAATTCGTCAAACTGGAAGATGCCCGCCAAAAGGACAAGGCTGCCCAGCTCGACCGCCTGTACCGCGACAACAATGTCATGGATTCCGGCGCCCGTGGCTTGCCGTCCGCCGGCGGCGCCGGCAAAGCCCGCTGATACCCCCGAGTCTTTTTCACAATACTGCCCGCGCGACACCGTTTTTCCGCCAAAAGCGGATAATAACGATCGCGCTTCGCAGTTCTAATAGGCAAAGACTATTGAGTCTATTTGAACAATCAAATTTGCAAATCCCCGGGAAGGCCTTAAACTGGCGTCTCATTGATTCACAACCCACGAGGAAACCACAATGTCCCTGATCAACACCCAAGTAAAACCATTCAAGGCCACCGCATACCACAACGGCAAGTTCGTTGACCTGAGCGAAGAGTCCCTGAAAGGCAAGTGGTCCGTATTCGTGTTCTACCCAGCCGATTTCACCTTCGTGTGCCCAACCGAACTGGAAGACCTGGCAGACCACCACGCAGAATTCGCCAAGCTGGGCGTGGACGTGTACGGCATCTCGACCGACACCCACTTCGCCCACAAGGCATGGCACGACACTTCTGACGCCATCAAGAAAGTGCAGTACGCCCTGATCGGCGACCCGACCGGCACCCTGTCCCGCAACTTCGAAGTGATGATCGAAGAAGAAGGCCTGGCACTGCGCGGCACCTTCGTGATCAATCCGGAAGGCTTCATCAAAGTGATGGAAGTGCACGACAACGGCATCGGCCGCGACGCCGCCGAACTGCTGCGCAAAGTGAAGGCAGCGCAGTACGTGGCTTCCCACCCAGGCGAAGTGTGCCCAGCCAAGTGGACTGAAGGCGCAGCGACCCTGAAGCCATCGCTGGACCTGGTCGGCAAGATCTAAGCACATCGTCTGCTGATGGCTAAACAGGCGGCCCCACGGGGCCGCCTTGGGGCGTTGAAGCGGTAGCTACCGCAAGCGACTAATCAGAAAGGAATAGCCATGCTGGACGCAGACCTGAAAGCCCAACTCTCCTCCTACCTGGAGCGCGTTGTACACCCGATCGAGATCGTGGCGCACACCGACGGCTCCGCCAAATCGCAGGAAATGTCGGCCCTGCTGCAGGACATCGTATCTGCCGCCCACGGCAAGATCACCGTAGTGGCAGGCAGCGACGACAAGGCCCGCAAGCCTTCCTTCGACATCAACCGCAAAGGCACCGATATCGGCGTGAGCTTCGCCGGCATCCCCATGGGCCACGAATTCACCTCGCTGGTGCTGGCGCTGCTGCAAGTCGGCGGCCACCCGATCAAGCTGGATGACAAGGTCATCGAGCAAATCCGCAACCTGGACGGCGATTACGTCTTCGAGACCTTCATTTCCCTGAGCTGCCACAACTGCCCGGAAGTGGTGCAGGCGCTCAACGCCATGTCCGTGATCAATCCGCGCATCAAAGTGGTGGCGGTGGACGGCGGCGTGTTCCCGAAAGAAGTCGAGGAGCGCCAGGTGATGGCCGTGCCGATGATGTACCTGAATGGCCAGCATTTTGGCCAGGGCCGCACCAATGTCGAGGAAATCCTCGCCAAGCTGGACACCGGCGCCTCGGCCCGCGCTGCGGCTGAACTGAGCAAGAAAGACGTGTTCGACGTTCTGATCGTCGGCGGCGGCCCTGCCGGCGCTGCCGCGGCCATCTACACGGCGCGCAAGGGCATCCGCACCGGCGTGATCGCCGACCGCTTCGGCGGCCAGGTGCTCGATACCCTCTCGATCGAGAACTTCGTCTCGGTCAAGGAAACCGACGGCCAGAAATTCGCCGTGGCGCTGGAACAGCACGTCAAGGAATACGACGTGGACATCATGAACACCCAGCGCGCATCGAAGATCGTGCCGGGCAAGATCAAGGAAGTCCACACCGAAAGCGGCGCCGTGCTCAAAGCCAAGTCCGTCATCATCTCGACCGGTGCCCGCTGGCGCGAAATCAACGTGCCGGGCGAGAAGGAGTACCGTAACCACGGCGTGGCCTACTGCCCGCATTGCGACGGCCCGCTGTTCAAGGGCAAGCGCGTGGCGGTGATCGGCGGCGGCAACTCGGGCGTGGAAGCGGCGATCGACCTGGCCGGCATCGTCGAGCATGTGACCCTGATCGAGTTCGGCGCGGAGCTGCGCGCGGATGCGGTGCTGCAGCGTAAGCTGGCCACGCTGCGCAACGTGAAGGTGATCAAGTCGGCGCAGACCAGCGAGATCCATGGCGACGGCAAGAAGGTCAATGGCCTGAGCTATACCGACCGCGAGAGCGGCCAGTCGCACCGCGTCGACCTGGAAGGCGTGTTCGTGCAGATCGGCCTGGTGCCGAATACGGAATGGCTGAAGGGCACCATCGAGCTGTCCAAGCACGGCGAGATCGAGGTCGATGCCAAGGGCCAGACTTCGGAGACCGGCATCTTTGCAGCGGGCGACGTGACCACCGTGCCGTACAAGCAGATCGTGATCGCGGTAGGCGAGGGTGCCAAGGCGGCGCTGGGCTCGTTCGATTACCTGATCCGCTCTTCGGCGGATGATCAGCCGGCGGCGATCGCTGCTTAAAACCGGTAGGTGTACTGTCCACCAGCCGCTGAACAGACGGGGTCTGACCCTGCGGGTCAGACCCCGGTTTACCGGTTTTCCAGGCCAGAAATGAAAAAAGCCCCGATTCGCATCGGGGCTTTTCTCTGAATATTGGCGGAGCGGACGGGGCTCGAACCCGCGACCCCCGGCGTGACAGGCCGGTATTCTAACCAACTGAACTACCGCTCCAATTCTTCATCAGTGAGTGGTGGGCGCTGAGAGGGTCGAACTCCCGACCTAATCCTTGTAAGGGATCCGCTCTACCAACTGAGCTAAGCGCCCCTGCCTTCACTGTCGAACGTTTGTCACAACGTTCAGAAGAGGCCGCATTATAGGATGGATTTTGAAAGCCGCGCAAGCGTTTTTCAAAAAATACCCAAAATTTATTGCGTCACCCCGATTTGCGACAGCAGCCAGGCCATCTCGAACGCCCGCTCCTCCAGCGCGTTATAGCGGCCGGAAGCCCCGCCATGCCCCGCCCCCATATTGGTCTTCAGCAGCAGCGGATTGCTGTCCGTCTTATGGCGGCGCAGCTTGGCCACGTATTTGGCGGGTTCCCAATACATCACCTGGCTGTCGTTCAAACTGGTGGTCACCAGCATGGACGGATAGTCTTTCATCAAGATGTTGTCGTACGGGGAATAGCTGCGCATGTAATCGTAAGCCGCCTTCTCGTTCGGGTTACCCCATTCCAGGTACTCGCCAGTGGTCAGCGGCAGGCTGGCGTCGAGCATGGTGTTCATCACGTCGACGAAAGGCACGGCCGCGTGCACGGCTTTGAACAGGTCGGGGCGCATATTCACCACCGCCCCCATCAGCAAGCCGCCGGCGCTGCCGCCCTGGATCGCCAGGCGGTCGCGGCTCGTCCACTTTTCCTTGATCAGGAATTCGGCGCTGTCGATGAAGTCGTTAAAGGTGTTCATCTTCTTCATCAGCATGCCGTCGTCATGCCAATGCTCGCCCATATCGTTGCCGCCCCGGATATGCGCCGACGCGTAGACCACGCCGCGTTCAAGCATGCTCAGGCGCGGTAGCGAGAAAGTGGCTTCCTGTGGGATGCCATACGACCCGTAGGAGTACAGCACCAGCGGCGCCGAGCCGTCGCGCGGCACGCCCTTCTTGTAGGCCACCCACAGCGGCACTTTCACACCATCGCGTGCAGTGGCCCACAAACGCCTGGTCTCATACTGGCTGAAGTCGAACCCGCCCGCCACTTCCTGCTTTTTCAGCACGGTGCGTTCGCCGCTCTTCATGTCGACATCGATAATGGTCGGCGGCGTGAGTGGCGACTGGTAGTTGATGCGGTACTTCGCGATGTTGTAATCCATCTGCCCTTCCGGCCGCGCGACGTAGACTTCATCGTCGAACTTCACGGTCAGCCACTTCTTCGTCGCGAAATCGTGGATGCGGGTGCGGTTCAGTGCGCGCGACTTTTCCTGCAGCGCCAGGAAATCCTTGAACACGGTGAAGCCCTGCAGCAGGGTGTCCTTGTCGTGCGGGACGATCTCGGTCCATTTTTTCGGATTGGCCAGCGGCGCGGTCACCAGGCGGAAGTTCCTGGCCTCCTTGTTGGTGCGGATGTACAGCTTGCCGTCGCGGTGGCTGACGAAGTAGCGGTGGCCTTTGCTGCGGCCCAGCACCGACTTGAACTTTGCCTTCGGCTGGCCGGCCGGCAGCATGAACACTTCGGTGGTATCGGTTGCACCGGACAGCAGGAAAATGTACTTCTGGTCCGGCCCGGCCGCCAGTTGCAGCGCAAATTGCTCCACCGGTTCGTGGAAGACTTGCTCCGGCTGGCCATCGAGCGGCAAGCGGAATACGCGGTCGGCGCGTTTGGTGGTCGGATCTTCCTGCACCACGAACAGGGTCTTGTTGTCGGCCGCCCAGGCCAGCGTGGTGGCGCGCGGCATGGTGGTGGACAGTACCTTGCCGGTGCCGAGGTCCTTCACATGCAGTTCGTATTGGCGGAAGCCGTTACTGTCGGTGGTGTAGGCCAGCAGTTTGCCGTCGGGGCTGGGCACCGCCATGCCCAATGCGAAGAACTTCAAGCCTTCCGCCATCGCATTCTGGTCCAGCATGATTTCTTCCGGCGCGCCGGCGTCGTAGCTGCCGTCGGCAGCAGCCTTGCGGCGGCAATTCAGCGGGTATTGCTTGCCGGCCTCGATGCGAGTGTAATAGTAGTAATTGCCGCGCCGCGCAGGCACCGACAGGTCCACCGGCTGCGTGCGGTCCTTGAATTCCTTGTACAGCGCATCGGTCAAGGGCTTGATGCCCTCGGTCATGGCGGCGGTGTAGCGGTTCTCCGCGTTCAGGTAGTCGATCACGGCCGGATTGGTTTTCTCATGCAGCCAGCGGTAATCGTCGGTCACCTGTTCGCCATGGCGGGTTTCCATCCATTGCGTCTTCTCTGCGATGGGCGGCTGCGGCAGGTCGGCAGCCAGGAGGGGCGCGGCCAGCGTGGATAGCAGCAGGCCGGTGATGAGGCGTTTGTTCACTTCTTCAACTCCCTGGGGAAAAATGTGCAATGATTGTGGTGGACTGTACCGCTCGAATCGGAAGCGCCTGCCGCGCGGATCGCCGCACATGGCGGTGTTGCAAATGCTCGCAATAGCGCGCTATTGCTGCGCTTTGCGCCTTGCCCTGTACGGCGCCCGCACGCCCTTCGCTTCCGATTCTCCCGTTACAGCCCACTAGGGTGCCACAATTAGAAATACAACAACAGCATGATCACGACCGATAAGTTGTACGCGCGCGTCAGCCGGCGCCTGCTGCCCTTCCTGTTCCTGTGCTACGTGGTGGCTTACCTCGACCGCGTCAACGTCGGCTTCGCCAAGCTGCAGATGCAGGCGGACCTGCAATTGTCCGATACCGTGTACGGCCTGGGCGCCGGCATCTTCTTCCTCGGCTACTTCCTGTTCGAAGTGCCGGCCAACCTGCTGATGCTGCGCGTCGGCGCACGGCGCTGGATCGCGCGCATCATGGCCAGTTGGGGCCTGGTATCGGCCGCCATGATGTTCACCGACAGCCCGGCCAGCTTTTACCTGATGCGCTTCCTGCTCGGCGTGGCGGAAGCGGGCTTCTTCCCCGGCGTGATCCTGTACCTGACCTATTGGTACCCGCCGCGGCGGCGCGCGCGCATCGTCGCCATTTTCATGAGCGGCGTGGCAGTGGCAGGCGTGGCCGGCGGGCCGCTGTCGGGCTGGATCATGTCGTACTTCGACGGCCATGCCGGCCTGGCGGGCTGGCAGTGGCTGTTCCTGCTGGAAGGCTTGCCGGCCGTGGCCATGGGCGTCCTGGCCCTGGCCTTCCTTGATGACGGCATCGACGATGCGCGCTGGCTCGGCGAGGAAGAGAAGGCGCTGCTGAAGCACGAGCTGGCGCGCGATGGCGCGCCGCATGCGCAGTGGTCCTTGCGCCATGTGTTCGGCAGCGGCCGCGTGTGGATCCTCGCGCTGATCTACTTCCTGTTCGTCATGGGCCTGTATGGCGTCGGATTCTGGCTGCCGCAACTGATCCGCAACACGGGCGTCCAGGACGTGCTGGACATCGGCTTGCTGACCGCCATCCCTTACGGCCTGGCGGCGGTCGTCATGGTCCTCGTCGGGCGCCATTCGGACCGCAGTGGCGAACGGCGCTGGCACGCAGCCCTGGCGGCCTTGGTCGGTGCTGCCGGGCTGCTGGCGTCGACCTTTTATGCCAACGATCCGGTCGTGGCGCTGGTGGCGCTCAGCGTGGCAACGGCCGGCATCCTCAGCACTTTCCCTGTATTCTGGAGCGTCCCGACTGCGATGCTGGGCGGGGCGGCCGCGGCGGCCGGCATCGCGATGATCAATTCGCTCGGCAACCTGGCCGGTTTCGCCAGCCCTTACCTGGTGGGTGCGATCAAGGATGCCACCCGCAGCACGGCGGCCGGCATGATGCTGCTGGCGGCCTGCCTGGCCACCGGCGGTGCGCTGGTGCTGCTGTGCGTCGGACGCAAAGGAGAAATGCTGTGAAAACGGGACGCGCACTGCTGACGGATCTGTTCAATGCCGCCTTGCGTGCGGCCGACCCGCTGGACACCATCGCGGCGCACCTGCCGCCGGCGCCGAAAGGGCGCACGGTCGTCATCGGCGCCGGCAAGGCCGCAGCGCGCATGGCGCAAGGCGTCGAAAAGCGCTGGCACGGCCCGCTGGCCGGCGTGGTGGTGACGCGCTACGGTCACGGTGCGCCGACCCGCCAGGTGGAAGTGATCGAGGCCGGCCACCCCGTACCCGACGCGGCCAGTGAAACGGCCGCCCAGCGCATGCTGGACGCGGTGCGCGGGCTCGGGCCGGACGACATGGTGCTGTGCCTGATGTCGGGCGGCGGCTCGGCCCTGATGTCGCTGCCGGCCGCCGGCATCACGCTGCAGCAGAAGCGCGATATCAACCAGGCCTTGCTGCGCAGCGGGGCACCGATCGGCGACATTAACATCGTGCGCAAGCACCTTTCCGCCATCAAGGGCGGCCGGCTGGCGCTGGCCTGCGGCCAGGCGCGGGTGGTGACGCTGGTGCTGTCCGACGTGCCTGGCGACGATCCGGCGGTGGTGGCCAGCGGCCCTACGCTGGCCGATGGCTCCACCGCCCAGGATGCCTTGCGCATCCTGCGGCAGTACGGCATCGGCATCCCGCCTGCCGTGCGCGCCGTGCTGGAAGACCCGGCGCAGGAAACGCCCAAGCCTGGCGACCCGCGCCTGGCACGCAATAGCGTGGCCGTGATCGCCAGCGCGAAACAGGCCTTACAGGCCGCTGCCGATGCCGCGCGCGCCGAGGGTTTGCGTCCGCTGGTGCTGGGCGACCACCTGGAAGGGGAGGCGCGTACCGTGGCGGTATCGCACGCCGCGCTGGTGCAAAGCGTGATCGCGCATGGCAGCCCATTGCGGCCGCCCTGTGTCATCCTGTCCGGAGGGGAGACCAGCGTCACCGTGCGCGGCACCGGCCGTGGTGGCCGCAACGCTGAATACTTGCTGGCGCTGGCCTTGGCGCTGCAGGATACGCCGGGCGTGCACGCCATTGCCTGCGACACGGACGGCATCGACGGCACCGAAGACAATGCCGGTGCCGTGCTGGGGCCCGACACGCTGCGGCGCGCAGCAGCCCAGGGCCTCGACGCGCACGCCATGCTCGACAACAACGACGGCTACGGCTTCTTCTCCGCGCTGGGCGACCTGGTGGTGACCGGCCCCACGCGCACCAACGTGAACGACTTCCGTGCGATCCTGCTTATTTGAAGTTGGCAGCCAGCTTGGCCCACACCGCGTCGCCGATGTCCGGGCGGCCGTCCGGGGCGCGGAAGGACAGGAAGAACACTTCATTCTTCACGCCGGTCGCCATGTACATGAAGTAGGCCGGCTGGCCGGTGGTGTTGCTGATCATCGATACCAGCACGGCCGGGAATTTGGCATCCTTGAATTGCTTGACCTGGATATTGGTCGCAGCGCTTTTCAGCTTGTTCATCGAGCCCGGATCGTCGATGCCGTAGAACATCTTGGTGCGCACCTCGTAGGTGACCGCGGTCGCGGTCGAGCCGTACATATAGCCGTTGCGGCTCGGCAGCTTGTCGGCGGTGGCGGTGGCCGCGTCGGCCGGGCGCATCCAGTAGGCGTAGCCGATCTTCTTGATCTTGGCCGGCTGGTACTCCACCGGGACCGGCACGTTGAGCGGGATCTGCAGCGGCAGGCGGCCTTGCATGAACTGGTTGACCGGCACGTCGCGCGTCTGCACCGGCGCAGCGGCCGGCGCGGCCGGCTTGGCGGGCTTGGCCGGCTCGGTGGCTGCGGTGGCCGGCACCGCGACGCTGGCAGCCATGGCGGCCGCAAACAAAATCGATTTCACGTAAAACTCCTGTTCTATTACCTGGGAGGTAATCGTCGCACGGCGCGCATGGGTTGACAATGCCCCTTGCCGGGCCGGCCGTGGCGCCATGATACGCTTCACGGTCGCAGTGCGACGGAGTTCTTCGACGAGGAAGGTGGACATATGGGCGCAGCGGCACCAGGGCAGTACTTCAGCGATTACGCGGCGGCGATGCGCTATTGGCGCGCCAAGCGTGGCTTCAGCCAGTTGCGGCTGGCCACCGAGAGCGGCATCTCGCAGCGTCACATCAGCTTCCTGGAAAGCGGGCGCTCCCAGCCCAGCCGCGAAATGATCCTCAAGCTCGGCAATGTGCTCGACATTCCGCTGCGCCAGCGCAATGCCATGCTGCTGGCGGCGGGCTTTGCGCCGGCTTACCAGGAACGCAAGCTGAGCGACCCGGAAATGCAGGCCGTGAAGCAGGCGCTGGAATTCATGCTGCAGCAGCAGGCGCCTTACCCGGCACTGGTGGTGGACCGGCTATGGAACCTGGTGATGGCCAATGGCCCAGCCAATAGGCTGATCCATTGGCTGCTCGGCGGGCCGCCCGCGGGCAGCAACGTCATCAAACTGATGCTGGCGCCCGACGGCGTGCGCCAATACATCGTCAACTGGGAAGATGTCAGTGCCGACACCCTGCTGTGGATCCAGCGCGAAGCCATGGGCGATGGACCGGGCAGCGAAGCCACCGCCCTGCTGGAGGAATTGCTGAAGCTCCCCGGTATCCGCGCTGCGGCGCAGGCCCCCAACCTGGACCGGCGTGCCCTGCCCTTCCTGCCGTTTACGGTGCGGAAGGATGGGGTCGAATTGAATATGTTCTCCACCATCACGACGCTCGGCACGCCGCACGATGTCACCGTGCATGAACTGCGGGTGGAAGCATTTTTCCCTGCCGACGAGGCGACGGCAAACTGGTTCCGCCAGCAGCAGCGTTAAAACTCTTCCCAGTCGTCGCCGGCCGGCGCGGCCCGCGCCGGGGCGGCAGGCCGTTTGGCACTGCTCCCTGGGGCCGTAGCGCCCGCGCTGCGTGACGCCGTCCGCGCGGCGCCGGGCCGCCCCGTCCGCGCGCCGCCAGCATCCCGTGCGCCCGCGCGGCCAACCGGCGCCGGTGCAACGTCGTCGTCATCCGCCTCGGCAGCCTGCTGCGCGCGCACGGCATGGTCCGCTTCGCCGCGGGCCCCGCGCAGCACCGGCACCGTCGGCCGCACCGGCACCGTCAGCGCGCCGGAGGCGCCGGCAGCCGGTGCGCGCGCGGCAAAGGAAGCCGCCGCCGCATCGTCCATCCTGAACACGGCGACCGCGGCCACCAGCTGTTCCGATTGCTCCTGCATGCTGCGCGCCGCCGCGGCCGCCTGTTCCACCAGTGCCGCGTTCTGCTGCGTCGCGTTATCCATTTCCGCGATGGCCGTGTTCACCTGCTCGATGCCGGACGACTGTTCCTGGCTGGCCGACGCGATCTCGTTCATGATACCGGTGACCTGCTGGAACGACGCCACGATCTGCTCCATGGTGGCGCCGGCGCGGTCGACCAGCGCACCGCCGGCATCGACCTTGGAGATCGAATCGTCGATCAGCTCCTTGATTTCCTTGGCGGCGGCCGCGCTGCGCTGCGCCAGGTTGCGCACCTCCGACGCCACCACCGCGAAGCCGCGGCCCTGTTCGCCGGCGCGCGCCGCCTCGACGGCGGCGTTCAGCGCCAGGATGTTGGTCTGGAACGCAATGCCATCGATGACGCTGATGATGTCCGCCATGCGCGCCGAACTGGCCTTGATCGCCCCCATGGTATCCACCACTTCACCCACCACTTGCCCGCCCTCGTTGGCATGGCCGGCCGCCGAGGCCACCAGCTGGTTGGCCTGGCGCGCACTGTCCGCATTCTGCTTGACCGTCGAGGTCAATTGCTCCATCGAGGAAGCGGTTTCCTCCAGGCTGGCGGCCTGCTGTTCGGTGCGGCGCGACAAGTCCATATTGCCTGCCGCGATTTCGGCGGAGGCGGTGCTGATCATGTCGGTGGAAGCGCGTACCGCGCCCACGGTGCGGGTCAGGGCGGCGACCATGTCTTTCAGGGCGTTCAGCAAGCGCCCGGTTTCATCCTTGCGCCCGACCTCGATGTCGGCGCTCAGGTCGCCCTGCGCCACCGTCTCCGCCACCGCGACCGCCTGCAGCAGCGGGCCGGTCACCGAACGGGTGATCAGGTAGCCCGCCGCGACCGATACGATGGTCGCCAGCACCAGCAATCCCAGCATCATCATGGTGGCATTCGATGCCGACTTGGCCGCATCGGCGCCATCCAGCGTCATCAGCTTGCCCTGCTGTTCAAGGATGGCGTCCAGCTTGCCGAAGTAAGCGTTCTGCAGCGGGATCACCTGTTTGAACAGCATTTGCACGGCGCTGTCCAGGTCACCCTCGACGAACAGCTTGACCACCGTGTCGCGCTTGGCACGGAAGGTTTCAAACGCCTGGCGCTGTTCGGCAAACAGCTGTTTCGCCTCCGCCGTCACCAGGATGGGCCCGAGCTTGTCCGCCGCCGCCGCCACCGCCTTGTCCGCCTCCGCGACGCTGGCCAGGAAGTTGTCGCCGCTGATCTTGTCCGGCGCCAGCATGGCATTGCGCAGCGCCTGTGCCGAGCGGTTGGCATAGCTGCGCATTTCATTGGTGAGCTGGACTTTCAGGTAGCGGTCGCCGACCAGGCGCTCCGTCAAGTCGGCGTTATGGGAGAGGCGGCTGATCCCCGTGATCGACATTGCCAGCTGGATAGCGATCGCCAGCGCAAAACCCAACGCCAGCCGCATTCCGATACTCATGTTGGAAAAGCTCATCTCTTGCCTCACCAGAAAGTTGTTTTTCCCTGATGATGGCACAGGCGTAGCAATGCGGCGCAGCGATTCGGGCCCGCGTGGCGCAGTCGCCACAGCGGTCCCAGGGGTATGGCGGCCCGCCTGAAACGCCGGCGCGGCCCTGCTGCGGGGCCGGCGCCCTGCACCGGCCGGCGTTACGTACTTTCCGACAATGCCGGACCGCCCGCCATCGGCTAGCATCGCGCGCAAGGCGGCAGCCAGGCTTTGCGCGGCGCCAGGGTGCGGCTGGCGAATGCTGTATATAATTACAGTATTAAAGCGAACTCGACTATTTGCTATGGATTGGCCCCGCCGCATCGCCCACCTCGACATGGACGCCTTCTACGCGTCCGTGGAGTTGCTGCGCTATCCGGAATTGCGCGGCTTGCCGGTGGTGATCGGCGGTGGCGGGCGCCACCAGCCCAGGGAGCTGGCGGACGGCACGCGCGAATTCTCCCGCCTGCGCGACTACGTCGGGCGCGGCGTCATCACCACCTCGACCTACGAGGCGCGCGCGTTGGGCGTGTTTTCCGCCATGGGCACCATGAAGGCAGCCGCGCTGGCGCCGGACGCCATCCTGCTGCCGGTCGACTTCGATTCCTACCGCAAGTATTCGCGCCTGTTCAAGGCTGCCGTCGCCAGCATCGCGCCGCAAATCGAAGACCGCGGCATCGATGAAATCTATATCGACCTGACCGAGGTGGAAGGCGAGACGCGCGCGCTGGCCCAGCGCATCAAGGATGCGGTGCGCGCCGCCACCGGCCTGTCCTGCTCGATCGGCGTCGCCCCCAACAAGCTGCTGGCGAAAATCTGTTCCGACCTGGAAAAGCCCAACGGCCTGACCGTGGTCGGCTACGACGATGTGCCGGCCCGCATCTGGCCGCTGCCGGTGCGCAAGGTGAACGGCATCGGCCCCAAGGCCGAAAAGAAACTGGCCGCGCTCGGCATCGACACCGTCGGCCAGCTGGCGGCCGCCGATCCCGCCCTGCTGCAGGAGCATTTCGGCCTCAATTACGCCGAATGGCTGCAACGCATTTCCCACGGGCGCGACGAACGCGCGGTCGCGACGCGCAGCGAGCCCAAGGGCGTCAGCCGCGAAACCACCTTTTCGCGCGACCTGCACGTGAAGCGCGACCGCGCCGAGCTGTCGGATATCTTCACCCGCCTGTGCCAGAAGGTGGCGGACGACCTGGCGCGAAAGCGTTACGCCGGCCGCACGGTCGGCATCAAGCTGCGCTATGCCGACTTCCGCACCGTCACGCGCGACCTCACCCTGCCATCGCCCACCGCCGATGCCGCCGCCATCCGCCGCGCCGCCGGCGAATGCCTGCGCCGCGTGCCGCTGGACGACCGCCTGCGCCTGCTGGGCGTGCGCATGTCGGCCCTGTGCCCGCTGGACGAAGCGGCCCGGCCGCAGCCGGCGCAAGGTGATCTTTTTGCCAATATGTGATACCTTTCCCGCGCAAGCCGGCAAGCTGAGTCCGGCTGCAAACCGGTACACCTATGCAAGCAGATTCCCCCCCGGCGCGGCGCGCCTGGCTGGTCGCGATCGCGCTGGGCCACCTGGCCTTGTTCATGGCCTGGCGCCCGGGCGCCCGCCATGCAGACACCATGGCTGGACGGCCGGCCGGCGAGTTGGTCCTGTTGACCCTGCCGGCGGCCCTCCGCCCGCGGCCTGCAGCGCTCCCGCCGCCGCCGCCGCGCCTGGAAGCCGTGCCGCCAGCCGCCCCCGCACCCGCCACGCGCACGGAACCCGCCAGCGCCCAACCCGCGCCGCCCCCGGTGGCCAGCCCGGCCGCGCCCCCGGATGCGCCGCCCGCCGCCGCCGAAGCGGCGCCCCAGTCGACCACCCTGCCGGCCACCGCCAGCGGCCGCCCGGCCGACCTGTTTGCCAAGCCCGCCGCTCCCGCCGAAACGCTGCACGACAGATTGCGCAAATCCGCCGCCGGCGTCGACCGCCAGCTGCGCAAGGAAAGCCTGAACAAATTCGCCAGCATCGTGGACGAAGAAAGGGCCGCCGGCCTCTCGGTCACTGGCAGCCATGTCCGCCCCGCTGCCGCCGACGAAAGCTTCGCCGGCGCCAACGGCATCGTCCACAAGCGTTACATGTTGCGCGGGCAAATGGTCTGTGAGGAGGTCGACCATATTGGTGTGGCCGGCCACGACACGTTCCGCAACGGTTCCAAGGCACGACTGGTCAAATGCCCCAAATGAGCCACCGCTTCCAGCCACCGCGCCCGCGTCACGCCTGGCTGGCCGCCATCGCCTTGCTGCACGTGGCAGCGCTCCTGGGCTGGCGCGGCATGCCCGCCGTGCGCCAGGCCAGCCTGCAGCGGGAAGGCGAACTGGTCTTGCTGCAAGCGCCGCGCGAACTGCCGAAACCGCAACCCGCCGCCGCCGCCGCCCCGCCCGCACGCCGCGACGCCGCGCCACCACCGGACACCCGCAGCGCAGCGGCCCCGCCCGCGTCCGAAACGGCGCCGCCCCTTGCCGAAGCGGTAACCGTGCCCGCCACCGCGGGCGATCCACCCGATCCCTTCGCCAAGCCGGTCGCGCCGACAGAGACCCTGCTGGAAAAGAACCGCAAGCTGGCCGCCGGCGTCGACCGCCAGCTGCGCAAGGAAAGCCTGAACAAGTTCGCGACCATCATCCTGCCGGACACCAAACTGGGCATGGCCATCGCCAGGTCGCAAACCAGGGAATGGGTGCTGGAACAGACCTCCGACCTGGGCGACGGCGTGACGATGAAGCGTTACCGCAAGGGCAACCTGGAGTATTGCGAATACACCAACCTGGTCGGCGCCCGGGGCCAAGACCCCAGCCGTGACTGGAACAAGACAAAGGTCATGACTTGCCCATGAGTAGCCATGTAAAATGTCGTTCCCGTGGAAAAAGCTGATCAAGGTCGATAACGTTTATGTGGTTCAAGAATCTCCAGGTGTACCGCCTGCCCGCCCCTTGGGCATTTACTCCAGAACAACTCGAAGAAGCTCTCCAGTCGCAAGCCTTCAGCCCCGCCAGCAGCAATGAGCTGATGCGCCAGGGCTGGGACAAGCCGCGTCCGAACGGCGGCCTGGTGCACGTCGTCAACAAGCAAATGCTGATGGTGTTGGGCACCGAAAAGAAACTGCTGCCGTCGACCGTGGTCAACCAGGTCGCCAAGGCCCGCGCCGCCGAGCTGGAAGAGCAGCAAGGCTTCGCGCCTGGCAAGAAGGCCATGAAGGAACTCAAGGAACGCGTGCACGACGAACTGCTGCCGCGCGCCTTCACCATCCGCAGCAACACCTGGTGCTGGATCGACCCGGTCAATGGCTGGCTGGTGGTCGATGCCGCCAGCCCGGCCAAGGCGGACGACATCATCAAGATGCTGCTGAAAGCCGTCGACCGCATGCCGATCGAGAGCCTGCGCGTGCAGCGCTCCCCGGTCGGCGTGATGACCGCCTGGCTGCAGGATGACGAAGCGCCGGCCGGCTTCACCGTCGACATGGACACCGAACTGCGCGCCACCGGCGAAAGCAAGGCCGCCGTGCGCTACGTGCGCCACACCCTCGAGCCGGAAGAAGTGCGCCGCCATATCGCCGCAGGCAAGCAGTGCACCCGTCTGGCCATGACCTGGGACAGCAAGATCAGCTTCGTGCTGACCGAAGCGCTGGCCATCAAGGGCGTCAAGCCGCTCGACGTGCTGAAGGAAAACGACGCCGTCACCCGCAACGACGACGAACGCTTCGACGGCGACTTCATGCTGATGACCGGTGAACTGAGCAAGCTGCTGCAGGACGTGGTCGACGCCCTGGGCGGCGAAGCAAAAGCCTAAGCGCGCGGGAGCGCCGGCAGACGCTGGCGAAGGTCCGGTAAATCAGAGCGGCTGGAATACACCAGCCGCCTTATTTTTCTGGACATTATCCCAGGCGAAAATCTGCCCGTTCATCGCCACGTACACGCCCGGCGGCAGCACTTGCGCCACACCGCAGGCGAAGCCCATATTGAAGAACGCGTCCGAATTGTCGATCTCGTAAGGGATCATGGCACCGGTGAACACGATGGTCTTGTCCTTGATCGCCGGGCCCAGGACGGCAGCGGTTTGCGGCATGGTGTCGGTGCCGTGCACGATCACGATCGCTTTTTCCGAAGCGGCCTGGCACGCTGCCAGCACGCGCTGACGGTCCGCATCCACCATATCCAGCGAATCCATCAACGGCAATTCCTCCAGCGCGCATGGCGTGGTGATACGGGCGCGTTGGATGGCGGCAGGCAGGTGGCTGTCGGCGAACGCCAGCGTGCCATTCAGTTCGTTGTAATGCTTGTCGAAAGTGCCGCCGGTGGCAATGATGCGCATGGTCATGATGAATTAGAATGAAATCAATGAATGGCGTGCATGATAGCCGAAAATGTTTCGCAATTCCGGCTGGCGTTCCGCCGAACTGTTGACTACACTGGGTTCTTTGCCCGGCACCACCATGAAAGCGCTCGCACCAGGAACCGTGATTTTCCACCGCTACCGCGGCTATGGCGTCATCACGGCCGTCAACTTGCTGACCGGCTGGATTTCCGCCCGCTTCGGCAACGAATCGCGCACGCTTGATTTGAATTTGTCCACCGACGAAGTGCAATTTGCCGACGGCGAGGCGATCCTGTTCCGCCGCGCCCCGCCCGACCGCATGCCGCACGCGCGGCTGATGGCCGTGGTGCGCGAGCTGCATCAGGCTGGATACCAGAAGTTATACCTCTACTCCTGGCCCAAGCCCTCCGGCTTGCATTGGCGCTGGCACCTGTTCACCGGCCCGCGCGACTGGATGCAGCGTTCCTGGCGCGAAGGCTGGTACGGCTCCGGCGCCGATTATATTTTCAATCCCGTGATGGGCTGGGGCGACCAGCCCGGCGCGACGACGGAAGAATTGGTGCACGCGCTGGCCAGGTTCGATCCGCAAGGCCTGGCCCAGGCGCTCGGCCGCGACGAAGACCACACCAACTGGTTTGCGCAAGTGTGCGACGCCCTGCTGCCCGGTTACATGTACAGCCTGGACATGCAGCGTCCGCACGGTGCGCCGTTGACGGAAATGCCGCCGGTACCGGTGATCCCCGTCCGCGCCAACCTGCCGCCCTACAGCGGCGAGCCGATCACCTGGCCGCCCGGCTGGGCCGGCCTCTGGAGCAAAGTCCACGTCCTGCCGCCAACCCAGCCTGAGTTCAGCCGTTGATGTGGTCGACCAGGTTCTGGAAAGCGTGGCGGAAGTAGAGCTCGTAGCTGGCCTTCTCCACGTAACCGAGGTGCGGCGTGCATAGCACGTTCGGCATGCGCAGCAGCGGCGAGTTTTCCGGCAGCGGTTCGGTCTCGAACACGTCGAGCGCGGCATAGCCGGGGCGGCCGGCGGCCAGCGCGCTTTCCAGTGCGCCGTTCGCCACCAGTTCCGCGCGGCTGACGTTGACGAACAGCGCATCGGGCTTCATGCGCGCCAGATCGTCGCCGGTGACGATGCCGCGCGTGCCATCGGCCAGCCGCAGGTGCAGCGACAGCACGTCGGCCTCCGCGAAGAACGCTTCCCGCGAGGCAGCGGCTTCAACACCATCGGCCAGCGCCGCGGCACGGCTCGACTCGCTGCCCCAGACGACCACGCGCATGCCGAACGCCTTCGCATAGCCGGCCACCAGCTTGCCGATCTTCCCGTAGCCCCAGATCGCCATCGTGCTCCCCGCCAGTACCAGGCCCAGCGTATTGTGCTCAGGCCGGATCGACACTTGCTGCCACTGCCCATCGCGCAATTTGCCCGCGTACTGGAACAGCTTGCGGCGCGCCGCCATCACCAGCGCCCAGGTCAGCTCTGCCGGCGCGGTCGGCGAACCTGCCCCTTCCAGCACGGTGATGCCCAGTTCGCGGCAGGCATCCATATCGATGTGGCCACTCACCTTGCCGGTCTGCGAAATCACTTTCAGGTTCGGCAGCCTGGACAGCAATGTGCGGTTGAAACTGGTGCGTTCGCGGATCAGCACCAGCGCTTCGAATGGCGCCAGGCGGGCCACCAATTGCCCCATGCCCTTCACCGAATTGTTGAACACCTTGACATCGTGGCCCTCCAACAACTTGAAGCATTGCAAGCCGCGTGTTGCATCTTGGTAATCATCGAGAATGGCAATTTTCATGTCAGTTAGCAGATTTTGTGATGAAAATGGTAGGGAAATAACGTGATGGTGAATATCTGGAATAGCCTACTACATTAGTCGGGCATTCTTCCTACATTTTTGTCGGAAACGCGGGGTCGCAGGTGTACAATCGGCCAATTCCAGGAGCCCAACAAGGCTTCAGCAGCACATGTTCCAGCGCCTGAGCCAACCCCCGCCAGACGCGCGCGCCCTCGAGAAATCGGGCGCATCGACAGAACCGCCGTATCCCGCCGAAGCATCAGATCTTCCGCGCGCAAGCTACCAGCTGACGACGATTCCTGCCGTGCCGGGACAAGACAGAATTCTTTATTGGCATTGGAGGTACTATGAATCAGCCCGTTATGGGAGGCGTTGCAACCATGAACGCACCAGCTTACATCAAACAGCAAAAGCTGATCAATTGGGTGGCGGAAGTCGCCGCATTGACCAAGCCCGACCGCATCTACTGGTGCGATGGCTCGCAGGAAGAGTACGACCGCCTGTGCGCTGAAATGGTTGCCGCCGGCACCATGAAAAAGCTGAACGAGGAAAAGCGTCCGAACTCCTACCTGGCTTGTTCCGACCCGACCGACGTGGCGCGCGTGGAAGACCGCACTTTCATCTGCTCGAAGACGAAAGAGGAAGCCGGCCCGACCAACAACTGGATCGACCCGCAGGAAATGCGCGGCACCTTGAATGGCCTGTTCGACGGCTGCATGGTGGGCCGCACCATGTACGTGGTGCCATTCTCGATGGGCCCACTGGGCTCGCCGATCGCCCACATCGGCGTCGAGCTGTCCGACTCCCCGTACGTGGCCGTCAACATGCGCACCATGACGCGCATGGGCAAGGCCGTGTACGACGTGCTGGGCACCGACGGCGAATTCGTGCCGGCCATCCATACCGTCGGCATGCCGCTGGCAGCCGGCCAGAAGGATGTGCCATGGCCGTGCAACGCCACCAAATACATCGTACATTTCCCTGAGACCCGCGAAATCTGGTCCTACGGCTCCGGCTACGGCGGCAACGCGCTGCTGGGCAAGAAGTGCTTCGCGCTGCGCATCGCTTCCACCATGGGCTACAAAGATGCCAGGAATGGCGGCGACGGCTGGCTGGCCGAGCACATGCTGATCCTGGGCGTTGAATCTCCAGAAGGCAAGAAGCACTACGTGGCTGCGGCCTTCCCATCGGCCTGCGGCAAGACCAACTTCGCCATGCTGATCCCGCCGAAGACCTTCAACGGCTGGAAAGTCACCACCATCGGCGATGACATCGCCTGGATCAAGCCGGGCAAGGATGGCCGCCTGTACGCGATCAACCCGGAAGCAGGCTACTTCGGCGTAGCCCCTGGCACCAATACCAAGACCAACTCGAACTGCATGTCCTGCCTGAACGAGAACACCATCTTCACCAACGTCGCGTTGACCGACGATGGCGACATCTGGTGGGAAGGCTTGACCAAGGAAGCCCCGGCGCACCTGATCGACTGGCAAGGCAAGGACTGGACCCCGGCATCCGGCACCAAGGCATCGCACCCGAATGCACGCTTCACCGTGGCTGCCACCCAGAACCCGGTGATCGACCCGGCATGGGACGACCCGGCCGGCGTGCCGATCTCCGCCTTCATCTTCGGCGGCCGCCGTTCGACCACCGTGCCGCTGGTCACCGAAGCGCGCAACTGGGTCGAAGGCGTGTACATGGCCGCGACCATGGGTTCCGAAACCACCGCTGCAGCCGCCGGCCAGCAGGGCGTGGTGCGCCGTGACCCGTTCGCCATGCTGCCGTTCATGGGCTACAACATGAGCGACTACTTCCAGCACTGGCTGGACATGGGCAAGCGCCTGGAAGGCAAGGGCGCCGCCCTGCCGAAGATCTTCTGCGTCAACTGGTTCCGCACCGACGAGAACGGCCACTTCGTCTGGCCTGGCTTCGGCGACAATATGCGCGTGCTGAAGTGGATGCTGGAGCGCGTGGAAGGCACCGGTGGCGGCGTCGAGAACATCTTCGGCACCACCCCGCGCTACGGCGACATCATGTGGGACGGCCTGCCGTTCACCCCCGAGGAGTTCGAGACCATCACCTCGATCGACAAGGATGCATGGCGCGCCGAACTGAAGCTGCACGCCGAACTGTTCGAAAAACTGGCCTATCACCTGCCGCAAGAGCTGAAGGACAATATGGCCAAGCTGGAGCAGCGCCTGAACGGCTAAGCTATTGGCCGGAGGTGGTGGGCATAGGTGGCAAGCCCATCATCCTGCGGCGGATATCGAGGGCATTTTCGTCCTCGATCATGACCGGCTTGCCGGAGGCCAGCTGCGTGCCATAGCGCTGCGGCTGGCCTTTCGCTACCAGCAGACGGTCTTCGGCTTGCGCCAGCTGGCTGCCGGGGACATCGTTCTGCGCCTGCGCTTCGCGCAAGGCCGGCAGCAGCGCTTCCATGTCCCTGGGAGGCGTGCGCATCAGCACCGCGAAGGCATTCTGTGCCAACTCCGGCCCGGCGAAATGCACCCCCGGCCAACCGTGTGAAGCCACGATTTGCTTCAGCCGCGCCAATTCCTTGCGGTCGCGCGCCGCATCGCGTTTGCCGGGCGCGCCCATGCCTTCCAGTGCGCGGATGGCGGCCAGCTCGCGGCTATCCAGCACCTTGCGCCGGACGACAATCTCTTCCCCTGTGATGGTAGTGGCCTTGCCGCCGGAACGCACGGTCACCCGTGCATTGCCGCGCGCGCGTGCGATGCCGCGGTGGTCCTGTTCGACTTGGTTGCCTTCCAGCTGCACCGTTTGCGGCTGGCCGATCGGCAGCATCACGCGCGACACTTCCTTGCCTGCCGCCATGGTGATGACGCTGATACGGCTGGGTTCGGCGCTGAGGGCCGGCCCGCAGGCCGCCAACAGCAGCAGCGCGATCTGGAAATTGTTCGCCATGTAAAGACATTACCAAAGCCAAAGGCAGGGAGGAGCACGGATGACCCGCAGCGGGCCGTCCGTGACAAAGGGAGAGTTTGGCGGAGCGCTAAAAGTTATCATGCCGGCTTTCTGCACAAGCGCCGCCTGCGCCGCATGATCGCGGCCCCGCAACTGTACGAGCGCTATGACAATGCGCGTGCGCTGAGCGCCAGCATCATCAAACGCATCGATGTCCTGTACAAGGAAGGCGAGTGAATTTTTATACAAATTTTCCCTTGACACTACATTCGTGAAGAGAGCAGAATCAGCGCTCGTTAGTATTTCATAAACCAGATTAAGAAAGGACGACCATGCCACGTACGGCTATCAATTGCTTTAAGCACATCAGATAGCCCCGATGCGCGTGCGCTCGGGGCCTCTGGCGAATCGCCACCCCCGAGCCGGACGTCCTGCGACGAAGACCCCGGTAAGGAAACTTGCCGGGGTTTTTGTTTTTGGGTCCCGGCACCAGCAATGAGCAACAAAAGAAGGAGTGAATAAATGCGACCGTACCAACGCTTCCTGAGGAAATGGATCACGACCAACCTGCACCTGGTCACCAAGGAGAATTTTGCCGATATCGCCGAACTGGAACTGCATGAGCACCAGCAAGACCATGCCGCCGCCACCATGTACGCGATCGCGGAAGCGAGCTTCCATCCCAACTACCACTGCCGCGCCATCGCCGACAAGGATGGGGTGGTCGGTTTCCTGATGTACGCCGCGCCCGGCGAGGACGATGAGCCGGGCGATTACGCGATCTACCACCTGATGGTCGACCGCCGCTTCCAGGGCCGGGGCCACGGCCGCCGCGCCGTTGAGCTGGCGCTGGCGGAAATCGGCAAGCACGGCGACGTGCAGCGCATCTGGACCAGCTACCAGCCCGGCAATGAAGTGGCAAAAGAACTCTACGCCGCCTGCGGCTTTATCGAGGCCGGGGTAGAGGAGGACGGTGAGATGTATGCCGTCTGGACGCCGGACCCGTATTGAAACGCTTGCTATTTCGCACAGGTGTGCTAAAGTTTGGGCCATGGACACCCTGACCAGCAAAAGCGAGGCAACCTTCGCCACCATCCTGGAAGCCGCCATGGAAATGGCCGCAGCGGAAGGCATCGGCAAGCTATCGCTGGGCGAAATCGCCAAGCGCACCGGCATCAGCAAGAGCGGGGTGTTTTCGCGCGTGGGTTCGCTGGAACAGTTGCAATGCGCTGTGCTGGACGAGTATGACCGCCGCTTCGCAGCCGAAGTCTTCATGCCTTCGCTGCAACTGCCGCGCGGTTTGCCGCGCCTGCAGGCGCAGGTGGCGGCCTGGTTCCAGCGCGCCGCCGACGAAGCGCTGCGCACCACCTGCCTGTACACGGCAGGCGCATTCGAGTTCGACGATTACGAAGACAACACGGTGCGCGACCGGCTGGCGCAAGGCGTGGTGACCTGGCGCGCCTCGCTGCGCAAGACCGTGCTGCAAGCGATGGAAGCCGGCCAGCTGCGCCCGGACACCGATCCCGAACAATTGGTGTTCGAGATTTACAGCCTGGTGGTGGGCTTGCTGCACGACGCCCGCTTCCTGCACGACGGACAATCGCCGCGCCATGCGCAGCGTGCCTTCAACCGCCTGATTTCGACGTACAAGAGCTTTAACGATTTGTGAGAGGGTTGCCGCAGGGTCATGCCTGCGGCCTTTTTTTGAACGTAATTCGCACAGGTGTGCGAAAAAAGGAGAAGGAAATGCGCTACTTACTTTTGCTGGTGCCGGTCGGCATCTACTTCCTGAGCCACAGCAGCCTGTGGGGCATCCTGCGTGGGCTACCGAAGAGCAATAGCGATTTCGGCGAAACCTACTAAGGTGCTGCCATGGTCCTCGACTTTTACTTCGATTTCGCCTCCGGCTACTCATACTTCGCTGCGCGCCGTATCGAATGGCTGGCAGCGGCCAACGGCGCCACCGTGCGCTGGCATCCTGTGCTGCTGCCGGCGCTGACCCAGGCCACCGGGGTGCCGCCTTCGCCCGTGGTGCCGATGAAGTGGCGCTACGTCACGCGCGACATGCAGCGTACCGCGCAGGAAGAGGCGATCCCTTTCAACCCATCAGGCGCCTTCCCGCAAATGCTGGTGGCGCCCGGCCGCGCCATGCTGTGGATCCGCGCCAACCAGGGCGACGATGCGGCGGTGGCATTCGCACGCACCTGTTTCCAGGCTTATTACGCCGATGGCGTGGACATCGCCGACAAGGCGGTGCTGTTGGGAATTGCCGAGAGCCAGGGCATCGATGGCGCCGCCTTCCTCGCCGGACTGGAAGACCCGGCGGTCAAGGCGCAATTCAAGCAGGGTAACGAAGATGCGCTGGCGCAGGGCGTGTTCGGCGTACCCTTCGTATTGGCCGATGGCGAGCCATTCTGGGGGTATGACCGCTTCCCGCAACTGGAGCGCTGGCTGGCAGCCGCGCGCAAGGCCGCCTAGCGCCGCAACTGCTCGAGCGTCAGCCAAAGCTCCTTGCGCGCGAGCGGTGTTTCCGGCGGCAGGCCGGGATTGGGCAGCTCGATGACGCGGCGTTTGCCCAGCGCCGCCATGTCCAGCATGTCGCGGTAATAGCCAAGCAACAGGCGGTCGAAGGAGCCGTCCGCTTGTGCCGCTTCCAATCCGCGCCGGATATCCTCGGCCAGGCTGGCGTTATCGCGATGCACAAAGAAGTAATCGGCGGCAGGGTAGTGCAGTACCAGGTAAGGATCGGCCGCCAGGCCCTGGTGGCGCGCCAACTCCGACCAGATTTCATTGACCGAGCGCGGCACCGCATCGATGCGCTGCGCCTTCAGCATGCCGAACAGGCGGTTGTAGCTGGGCACGGTGGCCGGCTCCAGGCCGGCGGCCCGCAGCACCGGCAGGTCGGGCCAGTCCTGGCCCAGCGCCATGCGGATGCCTTGCAGGTCACGCGCGCTGCGCACCTCGCGCAGCCAGTCGCGCCGGTCCTCGCGCAACAACAGGATGCGCCAGCCGATCAAGCCTTTGGAAATGGGAATGCGCACCGGCAGCATTTGCGCCTCGCGTTCGGCGGAAGTCATGGTGCCGACCACGTGCACCTGGCCGGAATTGGCAAGCAGTTCGGCGATGGCACGGTTCTGCTGCCGGTACAGCGGCGCCAGCTCCGCGCGGTAATGGCTGCCGGACTTGGCCAGGGCCAGCTGCAGCAAGTCGAAGCCATAGTCCGATTTGCCGTTTTCGAATACTTCGGGAGCCGCGTAATAGACCGTGCCGGCCGATACCCCGCCGGCGGCCAGCGCGCAAGCGCAAAGCAGCAACAGGCGCAACTGGCGATAGAGCGCAGGCATGCTGCCTCCGCGCACGGGAAATGGAGTTACTTACATTGTAGTAGGCGGTAGCGCCACATCAACCCATTGCGCGCCGGTCAGGGTCGCCATGCGTTCCGGGCAGATGCGCACGGCCGCATTGATCGCGCCGCCGGCGGGTATCACTTCCTTGTACTCGCGCAGCGAAACATCGCAATAGACCGGGATCGGCGCTGGCAAGCCGAAAGGACAGACGCCGCCGACCGGGTGGCCGGTCAGCGCCTCTACTTCGTCCGCCCCCAGCATGCGCGCCTTGGCGCCGAAGTGGGCCTTGAACTTCTTGTTGTCCAGCCGCGCATCGCCGCGCGTGACCACCAGCACGATGCCGTCGTCCATGCGCAGCGAAAGCGTCTTGGCGATCTGGCCCGGCTCGACGCCGTGCGCAGCCGCCGCCAGGGCCACGGTGGCGGTGCTCTCCGCCAGTTCGATCACTTCCAGGTCCGGCGCATGCCGCGCCAGGAAGTCTTTGACGGAGTGCAGGCTCATTATTTTTTCTTCAGCAGCGGGCCAAGGTATTTGCCGGTGACGCTGGCCGGGTTGGCCGCCACGTCTTCCGGCGTGCCGGTGGCGATGATCTGGCCGCCGCCCGCGCCGCCTTCGGGGCCGAGGTCGACGATCCAGTCGGCTGTCTTGATCACGTCGAGATTGTGCTCGATGATCACCAGTGTATTGCCATGGTCGCGCAGGCGGTGGATCACCTTCAGCAGCAGGTCGATGTCGTGGAAGTGCAGTCCGGTGGTCGGCTCGTCCAGGATATACAGGGTGCGCCCCGTATCGCGCTTGGACAATTCCAGCGACAGCTTGACGCGCTGCGCCTCGCCGCCGGACAGCGTGGTGGCACTCTGTCCCAGCTTGATATAGCCCAGGCCCACGTCGAGCAGGGTTTGCAGTTTGCGCGCGATGACCGGTACGGCCTTGAAGAACTCGTGCGCGTCCTCCACCGTCATGTCCAGCACTTCGGTGATGCTCTTGCCCTTGTAATGGACTTCCAGCGTTTCGCGGTTATAGCGCTTGCCGTGGCACACGTCGCAAGGCACGTACACGTCCGGCAGGAAGTGCATCTCCACCTTGATCACGCCATCGCCCTGGCAGGCTTCGCAGCGGCCGCCCTTCACGTTGAAGGAGAAGCGGCCGGCCGAGTAGCCGCGCTCCTTCGCCACCGGCACGGTGGCAAACAGGTCGCGGATCGGCGTGAACAGGCCGGTATAAGTGGCCGGATTGGAGCGCGGCGTACGGCCGATCGGCGCCTGGTCGACCGAGATCACCTTGTCGAAGTGTTCCAGGCCGCTGATCGCATCATGCGGCGCCGGTTCGGTCTGGGAACCGAACAGGTGGCGCGACAGGGCCGGGTACAGGGTGTCGTTGACCAGGGTCGATTTGCCCGAACCGGAGACGCCGGTCACGCAAGTCAGCAAACCGACAGGCAGCGACAGGTTGACCTTCTTCAGGTTGTTGCCGGTGGCGCCGGTGACCGTCAGCTGGCGCTGCGGGTCGGCCTTGACGCGCTTCTTCGGCACTTCGATCTTCAGTTTGCCGCTCAGGTATTGCGCCGTCAGCGATTCCTTCGATTTCAGGATCTCCTTCAGCGGGCCGGCCGCGATCACGTCGCCGCCATGCACGCCGGCGCCCTTGCCCATGTCGACAACATAGTCGGCGGTGCGGATCGCATCCTCATCGTGTTCCACCACCAGCACCGAGTTGCCGATGTCGCGCAAGTGTTTCAGGGTGTCGATCAGGCGGTCGTTGTCGCGCTGGTGCAAGCCGATGGACGGCTCATCCAGCACATACATCACGCCGGTCAGGCCAGAGCCGATCTGCGAAGCGAGGCGGATACGCTGGGCCTCGCCGCCGGACAGGGTATCGGCACTGCGTTCCAGCGACAGGTAATCCAGGCCCACATTGTTCAGGAAGGACAGGCGCGACACGATTTCCTTGATCACGCGGTCGGCGATATCCTTCTTCGCGCCTTTCAGCTTCAACTGCTCGAAGTACGACAGCGATTCGCGCAGCGGCTTCTCAGCGATCTGGTAGATCGCCCGTTCCTGCTTGCCCGTGCCGATCTTCACATGGCGCGCCTCCACGCGCAGGCGCGCGCCTTCGCAGCTTGGGCATTTTTTCTCGTTGATGAACTTCGCCAGTTCTTCCTTCACCGCCATCGAATCGGTTTCGCGGTAGCGGCGCGCCAGGTTGTTGACGATGCCCTCGAACGTGTGTTCCTTGACCACGGCCCGGCCGCGCTCATTCATATAGGTGAACGGGATCGCTGTCTTGCCCGAGCCATGCAGCACCACATCCTGTGCCTTGGCCGGCAGCTGTTCGAATGGCGTATCCAGGTCGAAGTCGTAATAGGCTGCCAGCGCCGACAGCATCGAGTAATAGAACTGGTTGCGGCGGTCCCAGCCCTTCACCGCGCCGGAAGCCAGCGACAGGTTGGGGAAGGCCACGATGCGGCGCGGATCGAAGAACTCGATATGGCCCAGGCCATCGCACTCCGGGCAAGCGCCCATCGGGTTGTTGAAGGAGAACAGGCGCGGCTCCAGCTCCTGCAGCGAATAGCCGCAAGTGGTGCAGGCGAACTTGTTCGAATAGACATGCTCGGCACCGGTATCCATTTCGTAAGCGATGGCGCGGCCGTCGGCCAGGCGCAGCGCGGTCTCGAAGGACTCGGCCAGGCGCTGCTTGATGTCGGCGTTGACCTTCACGCGGTCGATCACCACGTCGATCGAATGCTTCTCGGTCTTCTTCAGCTTCGGCAGGTCGTCCACCTCATAAATCTTCGCCTCATGGGTGCCGCTCTGCACGCGGAAGCGCACGAAGCCCTGGGCTTGCATCGCCTCGAACAGGTCGACGTGCTCGCCCTTGCGGTTGGCCACCACCGGCGCCATGATCATCAGCTTGGTGCCCTCGGGCATGGCCAGCACGGCATCGACCATCTGCGACACCGACTGCGCGGCCAGCGCGTGGTCCGGGTGGTTGATGCAGTACGGCGTGCCGACGCGTGCATACAACAGGCGCAGGTAGTCGTGGATCTCGGTCACGGTGCCCACGGTCGAACGCGGGTTGTGCGAGGTGGCCTTCTGCTCGATGGAGATCGCCGGCGACAAGCCTTCGATCATGTCCACGTCCGGCTTTTCCATCAGCTGCAGGAACTGGCGCGCATAGGCCGACAGCGATTCCACATAGCGGCGCTGGCCCTCCGCATACAGGGTGTCGAACGCCAGCGAAGACTTGCCGGAACCCGACAAGCCGGTGATCACGATCAGCTTGTTGCGTGGCAGGTCGAGGTTGATATTTTTGAGGTTGTGCGTGCGTGCACCGCGGATGCGGATTTCTTCCATGATTGAGCTAAATCAGTCTCAGTGAGGGCAAATACTGTATATAATACCAGTGATCAAGATTGTCTGCTCGGCTCGGCGAAAAGAAAATATAATCGCCGTTTAGCAAAAATTCACGTGGGAGTAACACATGGCATCTGTTAACAAAGTCATCATCGTTGGCAACCTGGGCCGCGACCCTGAGATCCGCTACATGCCAAGTGGTGATGCGATCGCCAACATCGCTGTTGCGACCTCGTATCGCAGCAAGGACCGCAATACCGGCGAGCAAAAAGAGCTGACCGAGTGGCACCGCATCTCCTTCTTCGGCCGCCTGGCCGAGATCGTTGGCCAGTACCTGAAAAAGGGTTCTTCCGTCTACGTGGAAGGCCGCCTGCAAACCCGTAAATATACCGACAAAGACGGCATCGAGAAGTACGCTACCGACATCATCGCTGAAAACATGCAGATGCTGGGCGGCCGTGGCGATTCCGGCGGCGGCATGGGCGGTGGCATGGGCGGCGGCGACGACATGGGTTACGACGCGCCTCCAGCACGTCCAGCCCCACGCCCACAGGCCGCACCGGCCCCGGCTCCACGTCCAGCCCCGCGCCCGGCGCCGAACTTCTCGGACATGGACGACGACATCCCGTTCTAAGATACACCTCAGAACAAGTTGTAAACAAAGCCCCGTAACTCATTGAGGTTACGGGGCTTTTTAATTGGATGACTTCATTTCGTCAGAAATTTTTGTGATTTTTTCTGACGGACAGTTCAGAAAAACATAACGATACGGGGATCAACCAGACCGTTAAGACCAATGTGCAGGTGTATGTTCTCAACCAGGACGGATCCTCACCCCGGGGATTTGGCTATAACCTTGATCTCGAACTGGAATCCGTACAGCCAGGTCACACCCACGGCAGTCACGGTCGGGTAAGGCGCGCTGCCCCAGTATTCCTGCACCACGCTCCAGATCTTTTCGAATTTCGACTCCGGGTCGACGATAAATACGGTCACGTCGACCACATCCTTGAAGGAACTGTCGGCAGCTTTCAGGATCGCATTGAGGTTCTCGATGGCAAGCCTGACCTGGGCTTCCAGCTCCGGTTCGGGCGAGCCGTCCTCGCGGCTGCCAACCTGGCCTGAAACGAACAGGAATCCGTTCGACCTCACTGCCGGCGAGTAGCGGTTTTTTTCGTAGAGAGCCTGGCGGCCGTGCGGAAAAACGACGTCGCGGTGTGTCATGGTGAATCTCCATTAGTTTGCATGGCCAAACTGTAGCCGGCCTCAAATGCGCGATAAACCCGCAAGACGCGCCAGGACTATTTGTATAATCCAAACAATGGACCGATTCGACGCAATGAAGGCCTTCGTGCGGGTAGTCGAAACCGGCAGCTTTACCAAGGCTGCCGCGACCTTGCACATGAGCCGGACAACAGTGACCCAGCTGATCCAGCAGCTGGAAGCACGGCTCCGCGTCAAGCTGCTCAACCGCACAACGCGCAAGGTCAACGTCACCGCCGATGGTGCCGTGTATTACGAGCGTATCGTCCCTCTGCTGGCTGAGCTGGAAGATGTGGAAACCGGCCTGCCCGGCGGATCTTCCTTGCCCAAAGGACAGCTACGGGTGGACGTGCCCAGTCCGCTCGCGACGCTGATCCTGGTTCCCGCCCTGCCGGACTTCTACTCGCGCTATCCCGACCTGCTTCTTGACCTCGGCGTCAGTGACCGCATGGTGGACCTGATCGGCGAAAACGTGGATTGTGTGTTGCGCGGTGGCGAACTTTCCGACCAGTCGCTCATGGCGCGCCGCGTCGCCGATCTGGCGCTGGGCGTTTATGCGGCGCCCGCTTATCTGGCGCGCAGCGGAACTCCCGCCCATCCAGCCGATCTGGAGGACGCCCGCCACCGCATTGTCAGCTTCAGCTGGTCCCGCATGGGCAAAGGCTTTCCTTATGAGCTGTCCAGGGATCACGAACGCGTCAGATTGCAAAGCCGCCACGCCCTGGCCATCGATGACGGCAATGCCTACCTTGCTGCGGGACTGGCAGGACTCGGCGTATTATGGCTGCCCGATTACATGGCGAAGAAGCACGCCGCAAATGGCGATTTGGTGCGGCTGTTCGCGGACTGGCACATTGATCCCATGCCGCTCTACCTTGCCTTTCCAGCGAACCGCCATGTCAGCAAAAAGCTGCGCGTATTCATTGACTGGATCGTGGAACTGATGGCGCAGCACGCGCCGGTGAGAGTGGGCGTATGATCCCGTTGTTGCCAATACTATATTGATTGCCATGCTCCAAACACCTGCCGGTTTTTCCCCTCTCATCCAGCCCGCCGCTGCGGACGAACCGCAAACGCTGGTCTTCCACCGCGACCGCCTGCTGCTGCGGGAAGAAGGCCTGGCGCTGCCGCCGCATGCGGAGCTGGTCGCCGCGGGACTGGAGCTGGCCGGTGCCATGCCATTGGGTTCATGGGAAGGCCGCTACTGGCAAGTCGCGCAGGCTTCGCACGACACGCCCCCGCTGGCGGGCCACGCCTACATCGGCTTGCGCGCGCTGTTTGGCGCCGTCGATGACGGCTTGCTGGGTGTGGCCGGCCGCGCCTTCCAGATTGCCGAATGGGCGCGCACCCACCGCTTCTGCGGTGCCTGCGCTTCGCCGATGGAACTTGCAAGCGGCGAACGCGCCATGCGCTGCACGGCCTGCGGCCACATCGCCTACCCGCGCATCTCGCCAGCCATGATGGTGCTGATCAAGAAAGGCAAGCAGCGCCTGCTGGCTTGCCACGCCAATTCGCCTTACAAGCGTTTCACCGCGCTGGCCGGTTTCCTGGAGGCCGGCGAATCGGTGGAAGAGGCGATCCACCGCGAAGTGTTCGAAGAAGTCGGGCTGCGCGTGCATAACCTGCAGTACTTCGGCAGCCAATCCTGGCCTTTCCCGCATTCCCTGATGATCGCTTTCACCGCCGAATACCTGGACGGCGAGATCGTCACGGACCCCAACGAAATCACCGAAGCGCGCTGGTTCGGCCCCGGCGACGAGTGGCCGCAACTGACCCACACGGTTTCCATCGCCAGCGAGCTGCTGGCAGCGCACCGCCCCTGAACGCTGTATACTGGTGGATTAGATTCCACATTTGACGGTCACTGCAATCATGACGAAAGAAGTATTCACCGAAGCCGACTGGCGCCGCCTGCTGGAACACCTGGGCGAAGACCCGGACCGCCCAGGCCTGCACGAAACCCCGCACCGCGTCCACAAGGCGTGGAAGCACTGGGTGTCCGGCTACGGCCAGGATCCGGCGGAAGTGCTGAAGGCGTTCGAAGATGGCGCTGAGCAGTACAACGAGCTGATCGTCGTGAAGAACATCCCCGTGTACAGCCATTGCGAGCACCATCTGGCACCCTTCTTCGGCAAGGCTACCGTCGGGTATGTACCAAACGGCAAAATTGTCGGCTTGTCCAAACTGACCCGCCTGGTCGACGTGTTTGCCAAGCGCCTGCAAGTGCAGGAACGCATGACCATGCAGATCGCCGAAGCGCTGATGTCCGTGCTGGAGCCGAAGGCCGTGGGCGTGGTGGTCAAGTGCCGCCACCTGTGCATGGAATCGCGCGGCATCCGCACGC
>CBFGQI010000027.1:0-46031 GCA_965650885.1 uncultured Oxalobacteraceae bacterium | reverse complement strand
GGTCGGACTTGTTGATCACCAGGATCACCGGCACGTTCTTCGGCAGCAGGTCCATCACTTGCTGGTCAGCCTGACTGAAGGTGCCCGCCTCCACGATGTACAGGATCAGGTCCGACGATTCCAGGGTATTGGTGACGGTCTTGTTCAGCGTCTTGTTCAGCGCATTCGAATGGCGCGTCTGGAAGCCCGGCGTGTCGACGTAGATGAACTGCGCGTCCGACACGGTCTGGATGCCGGTGATGCGGTGGCGCGTGGTTTGCGCCTTGCGCGAAGTGATGCTGACCTTGGCGCCGATCAGGGTGTTCATCAGGGTCGACTTGCCCACGTTCGGGCGGCCGACAATGGCAATGTATCCGCAGCGGTAGCCGGCGGGGGTGGGTGCGCTAGTCATGGTGCAAACTCAATTCGGTTATTGTTTGGCGAGCTTCTTTTCAGCTGCCGTGTCGCTCTGGACGGTGGCGATGCCGGCCAGCTTGAGCTGGGCCGAACGCTGGCGCGGCTTGCGGCTGGCGGCCGGCGCCTTTTTCAGGGCTTCTTCAGCCACTTCCAGGGCCAGCTTGGCGGCGGCCTGCTCGCCGGCACGGCGGCTGCCGCCCCGCCCGAAGACCTGGATGCCCAGCTTGGGCACCAGGCATTCGATCTCGAATTCCTGGCTGTGCGCGGCGCCATGGGTGGCCACCACGTTATACAGCGGCAGCGAAATCTTCTTCGACTGCAGGAATTCCTGCAGCAACGTCTTGGCATCCTTGCCCAGCGTTTGCGGGTCGACCGTATCCAGGATCGGGATGTAGAAGGCGCGGATCACGGCCGCCGCCTTGTCGAAACCGCCATCCAGGTAAATCGCGCCAAGCAGCGCTTCCAGCGTGTCGGCCAGGATCGATGGGCGGCGGAAGCCGCCCGATTTCAGTTCGCCCTCGCCCAGGCGCAGGAACTGCGACAGTTCCAGCTTTTGCGCGATTTCGAACAGCGATTGCTGTTTGACCAGGTTGGCGCGCACGCGCGACAGGTCGCCTTCGTCGAGGGAGTGGAAGCGTTCGTACAGGATGGAGGCGACCACGCAGTTGAGGATGGAGTCGCCGAGAAATTCCAGCCGTTCGTTATGCAAACTGCTGTGGCTACGGTGTGTCAGGGCCTGCTGGAGCAATCCAGCATCCTGGAACGTGTAGCCCAATCTGGTTTGCAATAACTGTAAATTCATCACTTATTCTTCAGCCTTCTTCGTCGCGCCGCCTTTGGCCGTCGTGCCCTCGTATTCGAGAAGGATGCTGGCCGGGCCAAACAAGGGGATTTTCTTCTCGTATGCGAAACTGATTTCAAACTCGCCGCCCTGGCGCTCGATCATCAGGTCGCGGCTGGAAATGGCGGAGATATAGCCCACTTCCGCGCTCTTCTGGAACGAGGCCTGGATGTCGCGCACCGAGCCGCCGCCATCGATCTTGGCGCGCTCGATCGCGCCCTGGATGGCGCGGTACTCGGTGTAGGTCGGGATGATCTTCATGCCCAGCACGCCAAGCACGCCCAAAATGGCGATGACAATAATCAAGCCTACCAGGCTGATACCGCGTTGACGCTGCACTTGCATAAGATCTGCTCCCCTTGTCTGATCAGCGGATACCGCCGAGACGATCGAAATTGAAATTACCCAGGTTCATCCAGACGAAGAACGCTTTGCCCACGATATTCTTGTCCGGCACGAAACCCCAGATACGGCTGTCGGCACTATTGTCCCGATTGTCGCCCATCATAAAGTAATTTCCTTCAGGCACTACGCACGAAAAACCTTCGTAGTTGTAAGTACATGCCTCGCGGCCCGGGAAATCTTCCACTTGGCCCAGGACGACCGGCGGCGCCTTCTCGTTATTGAGGATGCGGTGCTGCACGTTGCCCAGTTGCTCGGTAAATTGTTTCTGATAAGTAAGGGTGCCCTCTTCCAGGTAATCTTCCATCGGCGTGTAGCCGACCGGCTGGCCATTGACGGTTAAGCGCTTGTTTTGATAAACAATTTTATCACCCGGCACACCGATCACCCGCTTGATGTAATCCTGGCTCATATCCTTCGGATACTTGAACACCATGACGTCGCCGCGCTGTGGGTCGTTGATCTGCACCACCTTCTTGTTGAGGATAGGCAGGCGGATGCCGTAGGTGTACTTGTTCACCAGGATCAGGTCGCCCACCAGCAGGGTCGGCACCATCGACGACGAGGGGATCTTGAACGGTTCCCACAAGAAGGAGCGCAGGAAAAACACCAGCGCGATCACCGGGAAGAAGCTGCCCGAATATTCGATCCAGGTCGGCTGGCGCAGGATGTCCGCCTCCAGCTTGGCGCGGGCGTTGCCTTGCTCGTCCATGCGGATGCCGTTGGCGGCCGAACGCGCCATGCGCGCATCGTACTCGGCCAGGGCCTGGTCGGCGGCAGCGCGGCGCTGTTTGGCGAACACCATCAAATCGAGGACCCAGATGACCCCGGTCACCACCATCAGGACGAACAGGATTAACGCGAAATTGCCCAGGATGGATTGCAGTGTCATTTCTCTTCCACTTGAAGGATTGCCAGGAATGCCTCTTGCGGGATCTCCACGGAGCCCACTTGCTTCATGCGCTTCTTACCTGCTTTCTGCTTCTCCAGCAGTTTCTTCTTACGGGTGATGTCGCCGCCGTAGCACTTGGCCAGCACGTTCTTGCGCATCGCCTTCACGTTTTCGCGCGAGATGATGTTGGAACCGATCGCGGCCTGGATCGCCACGTCGAACATCTGGCGCGGGATCAGTTCGCGCATCTTGGCCGCCACGGCGCGGCCGCGGTATGGCGCATTGGCACGGTGCACGATGATGGCCAGGGCGTCGACCTTTTCGCTGTTGATCAGCATGTCGACCTTGACCACGTCGGCCGCGCGGTATTCCTTGAACTCGTAGTCCATCGACGCGTAGCCGCGCGAGGTGGACTTCAGCTTGTCGAAGAAGTCCAGCACGATCTCGGCCATCGGCATTTCGTACACCAGCTTGACCTGGCGGCCGTGGTAGCTCATGTCCATCTGGATGCCGCGCTTGGCGATACACAGGGTGATCACGGAACCGACATACTCTTGCGGCATGTACAGGTTGACGGTCACGATCGGCTCGCGCACTTCGTTGATGTGGCTCGGGTCCGGCATGCGCGACGGGTTGTCGACGTTGATCACGGTGCCGTCGCGCTTCTCGACCTCATACACCACGGTCGGCGCGGTGGTGATCAAGTCCTGGTCGAATTCGCGCTCCAGGCGCTCCTGCACGATTTCCATGTGCAGCAGGCCGAGGAAGCCGCAGCGGAAGCCGAAGCCCAGCGCTTGCGAGACTTCAGGTTCGAATTGCAGCGCGGCGTCGTTCAGCTTCAGCTTTTCCAGCGAGTCGCGCAGCGCGTCGTACTGGTTCGCCTCCACCGGGAACAGGCCGGCGAACACTTGCGGCTGCACTTCCTTGAAGCCTGGCAGCGGCGCCGGCGCCGGCTTGGCGACCGAAGTGATGGTGTCGCCCACACGGGCCGCTTTCAATTCCTTGATGCCGGCGATGACGAAGCCCACCTGGCCCGCGCTCAGCTGCGGCAGCGACACCGAACGCGGCGAGAAGATACCGATGTCTTCCACCAGTTGCACCGAGTCGGTCGCCATCAGGCGGATCTTTTCCTTCGGACGCATGGTGCCGTTCACCACGCGCACCAACATCACCACGCCCACGTAGGCGTCGTACCAGGAGTCGATGATCAGGGCTTGCAGCGGCGCTTCCGGGTCGCCTTTGGGCGGCTCGACCTTGGCGATGATCGCTTCCAGCACGTCCTCCACGCCCAGGCCGGTCTTGGCCGAGCATTGCACGGCGTCGCCGGCTTCGATGCCGATCACGTCTTCGATTTCAGCAATCGCGCTGGGCGGGTCGGCGTTCGGCAAGTCGATCTTGTTCAGCACCGGCACCACTTCCACGCCCAGGTCGAGCGCGGTGTAGCAGTTGGCCACGGTCTGCGCTTCCACGCCCTGCGACGCGTCGACCACCAGCAGCGCGCCTTCGCAGGCCGACAGCGAGCGGCTCACCTCATACGAGAAGTCGACGTGGCCGGGGGTGTCGATCAGGTTCAGGTTGTAGATTTCGCCGTTGCGCGCCTTGTATTTCAGGGCCGCGGTCTGGGCTTTGATGGTGATGCCGCGCTCACGCTCCAGGTCCATGGAGTCGAGGACTTGCGCTTCCATCTCGCGGTCGGACAGGCCGCCGCACAGCTGGATGATGCGGTCCGCCAGCGTGGACTTGCCGTGGTCAATGTGGGCGATGATGGAAAAATTGCGAATGTTCTTCATTAAAAATCGAAACGAGCTATAACAAAAAGGCGCTTGAGCGCCTTTTTATGGAATTCAATGCAAGGGTAACCCCCGGCATTTTACCGGATTTCAGAGGGGAAAGCCGGTTTTCTCGAGGGAGGAGTATGAAATAGTGCTATTTCAGCAATGAATTCGACAACGCGGCGCGTACTTTGGCTTCATCCAGGAAGTAATGGCACAGCTCCGGCTCGTTCAGGTCGCCGAACAGCACGGGCACCAGCTCGTCGAAACGCGCCACCAGGGCTTCGTCGGCATCGACGTCGACCACCTCGACGGTGAAAGGCTGCTCCGGGGTCTGCAGGGCATTCAGGGCGGCCAGCATGTCTTCGCACAGGTGGCAGTAGGAACGGGAGTACAGGGTGAAGTGCATTCAGGGCTTGCGTGGGCTAGTCTGCGCCCCCTCGGGCGCGGGCTGCCATTGTAGCGCGCCCGGCGGGATGTTGATGATGATCGGCGCCGGCTGGGGGGCCATGGCGGCCTCCAGTTTCGCGAAACGCCCCTGCGGCGGCGCGGCGTAGTTCAGCACAAAGGTCATGACCACAATCGTCGTGGTCGTAAAGCCAAACATCAAGCCGATGCACCATTTGACGATGGTCGCCCCCATGCGTTCCACGTCTTCTTTCGTTGCCGTCCGCTCCAGGCGTGTTTCGATGCGCGTCAGACGCTCCCTGATCTCCACGACATCAGCCTCCAGCTTGGTCACACGAAGCTCCGTACGACCATCTTCTGCCGGTGAATGTGGGTTGTCAAACTCATGCGGCATGGCTTCCTCCGTGCGCAAACGGGACCAGCCAAATGTAACGCCGCCGCGGGCTTGCCGCCTTGCGGGGCGGCAAACGCGCGGCGGCGCGGGAAGGCAGGCGGTGCTTACTTGGCGGCCGGGGCCGGACGCAGCGAGAAGTGCTGCGCCTGGTTGCCACGGCGTACCAGCACGGCAGCCGGACGCTTCGGATCCAGTTTCGCCACGGCGGCATTGAACTGCTTGGCGTCCACGATATCGTGGTTGTTCAACATCAGCAGGATATCGCCCTGGCGCAGGCCGGCGGCTTCAGCCGGGCCATCGGTATCTTCCACGATCACCCCGCCATTGACGCCCAATTCACGCTTTTGCGCCGGCGTCAGGTCGCTGACCACGAAGCCCAGGGCATTGGCTGCCGAGGCCGGTTCGGCGCCGCCGCGCTGCTCGCCGCGCTTGCCGCCCGGGCGGCCGGCCACCTTGTTGTCCGGATCGGCTTCGCCGACGGTCACCTGCACATCGGTCGGGGCGCCCTTCCGCCAGACGGTCAGGGTCGCTTTTGAACCTGGCACCGTGCCCAGCACCATGCGGGTCAGGTCGGCGAAGCGGTCGATTTCCTTGCCGTTGTACTTGATCACCACGTCGCCTACGCGCAAGCCGCCCTTGTCGGCCGGGCTGCCCGGCTCGACCTGGGTCACTTCGGCGCCCTTGTTGTTCTTCAAGCCCAGCGACTCGGCCACTTCCTTGTTCAACTCACCGATCTGGACGCCAAGGCGGCCCCGGGTCACCTTGCCGGATTTCTTCAGTTGGTCGGCCACGCGCATCGCCTCGTCGATCGGGATCGCGAAGGAAATGCCGTTATAGCCGCCCGACAGGGTGGCGATCTGCGAATTGATGCCGATCACCTCGCCTTTCAGGTTGATCAGCGGTCCGCCCGAATTGCCGGGGTTGACCGCCACATCGCTCTGAATCAGCGGCAACAGGTCGCCGGTATCGCGCGCCTTGGCCGAAATGATCCCCGAAGTCACGGTATTTTCCAGGTTGAAGGGCGAACCGATCGCGATCACCCATTCGCCCACGCGGGATTTGTTGGGATCGCCGATCGTCAGGTAAGGCAGCTTGCCGCCATCGATTTTCAGCACGGCCACGTCGGCGCGCGCATCCGCGCCCAGCACCTTGGCTTTGAATTCGCGCTTGTCGGTCAGGGTCACGTAGACCTCATCGGCACCATCGACCACGTGGGCGTTGGTCAGCACGTAGCCGTCGGCGGACACCACGAAGCCCGAACCGATGCCGCGCTGGATTTCCTGGCCCGGCGTCGGCAGGTTGCGGCGGCGCGGGGTCTGGCCCTGGCCGCGCGGCATCTGGCCGCCGAAGAACCGGCGCAGGAATTCCTGCATTTCATCGGCCTGTCCGGCCGCGTCGACATCGCGCTGGGTAATGCGCTCGGTGGTACGGATATTCACGACGGCCGGGCCGACGCGCTCGACCAGGTCGGCAAAGTCAGGCAAACCTGCAACGGCAGGCGCAGCAGCATAGGCGGGTGCGAAACCGGCAACGGCCGGCAGGCCGAGGGAGGCTGCGCTGAGGACCAGCGCAGAAATCATGGTTTTTTTCATGGTTGCGTTCAAAGAAAGTCAATGAAGTATCGGCAATATAAATCAGCTTTGCGTTAAACGGGAGCCGCATATTGTGACCATATGTTGCGGGCGCCCTGCCAAGCTTTCAAGAGGCCGCCACCTCCACTTTCGAACCCTCCCCGTCACCACCCACCGCCGCCGCCCCGCCCGCCTCGGCCGCAGGCGGCTCCGCCGCCCCCAGCGCCACCCGCTCGGCTCCGGTCGCGGGCGCCTTGCCCGGCCCGGACCGGTTCCGTGCCGCCCGAGCTGCTTGCGCGCTGCCGGTCCGCGGCCGGCCCGGCCGCCCGCTCCGGTCCGCGCCGGCTCCGGATGCGGCCCGGCCCTTGGCATCGGCAACCGGCACTGCCTCCGCCACGGGGGCGGCTTGCCTGGCAAGCCCCGCCCGGCCGCATTCCACGGCATCGAGCGCCGCGGTCAGGCGCGCCTCGAAACCCCCACTGGGTTCGACCCAGGCAACACTGCGCCGCAACCCCTCCCCGATCAGCGCAGTGAGCTGGGCGCCCTCGGGCATGGCATCCTCATCCTCATCCGGCAGCAAGATCATCGCCCCTCCTCACCAACGCTTATCGACCGGCAAATCAAGCAAAGGCCGCAGGCGCCGGGCAATCGCTTCACGTGCCCGGAAAATGCGGCTGCGCACCGTTCCCAACGGACACTCCATGATTTGCGCAATTTCTTCATAACTCAAGCCTTCAATCTCGCGCAGCACGATGGCGGTGCGCAATTCCAGTGGCAAGGCCTCCATGGCCGCGTCGATGGTCTGCATCACTTGCTTGCTTAGCAGCATCGATTCCGGCGTCCCCACTTCCGGCACCGGCGCCGTCAACTGTGCCGGCACCACCCCGGACGGCGCACTGCGCTGGCGCCGCCGCAAGATGGCATTGCGCGCCCCATTCAAGGCGATCCGGTACAGCCATGTATAGAATGCCGCCTCGCCCCGGAAACGCGGCAAGGCCCGGAACGCTTTCAGGAAGGTTTCCTGCACCACGTCTTCGGCCTCCGCCTGGTCGCGCAGCAGCCGCAAGACCAGCCGCAGCAAGCGCCGCCGGTAGCGCGCCACCAACAGGTCGAACGCCGAGCGCTCCCCCATCCGGGCCCGCTCGACCAGTTCACGATCTGGGTCCACCTTCATAGAGCAGCCCCGCGAAGATTGGTTCACAGTTTTTGCAGCTGGGCCCGGATCGCCGCCTGCAGGCGCCGCCAATCGGCAGCGCCGACGGCATCCGGCAGCAAGGCCAGCCACAGGCGCCGCCCATCCTCCAGTTCCCAATGCAGCAGCAAGGCCGCGGGCCAGACGGTGCAGCCGTCCAGCAGCCGCGCCCGGTACTGTTGCTGGTATACCGTCAGCCGGATTTCTCCGACACCCGAAATATCAATGTGGCTGCAATTGACATCGCGCCGCAGTCCAGCCAGGGCGGCTGCGGCCAGCAGCGGCTGCCCGCACCAGGCGCCGACGGCCAGCACGGACGCAGCCATGCCTGCCCGCAAAGCGCGCAGGCATGGCGAAGGACGAACAGCGACGGATGCCGCGATCGACATGGCTAGGAATCAGTTGGGGGGTACAGCGGGGATGCTCACCCCGGTGCTAAGACCGGGGTGGGCAGGGGAAGTTCCGTCAGACTTTACCGAACAGCAGGCTGCCGTTGGTACCGCCGAAGCCGAAGGAATTCTTCAGCGCATAGTTGACCGTGGCATTGCGCGCAGTATTGGCGCAGAAGTCCAGGTCGCATGCCGGATCCTGATTGAACAGGTTGATGGTCGGCGGGATCACCTGGTGGTGGATCGCCAGCACGGTGAACACCGACTCCAGGCCGCCGGCGCCGCCCAACAGGTGGCCGGTGGCCGACTTGGTGGAGCTGACGACCAGCTTCTTGGCGTGCTCGCCGAAAGTGCGCTTGATGCCCTGCACTTCCGCCACGTCGCCCAGCGGGGTCGAGGTGCCATGTGCGTTCACATAGTCGATCTGGTCAGGATTGAGGCCGGCATTGCGCAGCGCATTTTGCGCCGACTTGCTGCCACCGGCGCCATCTTCCAGCGGCGAGGTCATGTGGTACGCATCGGCGCTCATGCCAAAGCCCAGCAATTCTGCGTAGATCTTGGCGCCGCGCGCTTTGGCGTGTTCGTACTCTTCCAATACCATGACGCCGGCGCCTTCGCCCAGCACGAAGCCGTCGCGGTCCTTGTCCCATGGACGGGACGCGGTAGCGGGGTCATCGTTGCGCGAAGACAGTGCACGGGCCGAGGCAAAGCCACCCAGGCCCAGCGGCGACACGGTCGATTCCGAGCCGCCGGCGATCATGACGTCGGCATCGCCGTACTCGATGGCACGGGCCGCCACGCCGATCGAATGCAGGCCGGTGGTGCAAGCCGTCACGATGGACAGGTTGGGACCGCGCATGCCGTACTTGATCGACAGGTTGCCGGAAATCATATTGATGATGGAGGCTGGCACGAAGAACGGCGAGATACGGCGCGGACCGCGCTTATCGTAGTCTTCCTTCTGTTCTTCGATCATCGGCAGGCCGCCGATGCCGGAACCGATGATCACGCCGATACGGTCGGCATTTTCTTCGGTCACAGTGATACCGGAATCCTGGATTGCCTGGATGCCGGCCGCCATGCCGTAATGGATAAAGGTATCCATATGACGCGCTTCCTTGGCGTCAAGGTATTCCTCGACGTTGAAGCCCTTCACTTCGCCCGCGAAACGGGTGGAGAAGGCCGACGCGTCAAATCGGGTAATGTTAGCGATCCCGGATTGCCCCTCGGTCAGCGCTTTCCACGCGTCGGCAACCGTGTTGCCGACGGGGGAAATCACACCAAGGCCGGTGACCACTACACGACGGTTTTTAGAACTCAAGCGAGTCTCCCGGAGTGGATCGGAGTGTCAGGCTGAATCAGGCCTTGACGTGTGCAGTTGCGTAATCGATCGCTTGCTGCACGGTGGTGATCTTTTCAGCTTGTTCGTCAGGGATTTCCATTTCGAACTCGTCTTCCAGTGCCATTACCAGCTCAACGGTGTCGAGGGAATCGGCGCCCAGGTCGTCAACGAAGGACGATTCATTCTTGATGTCTGCTTCAGCGACGCCCAGTTGTTCAGCGACGATTTTCTTAACGCGTTGTTCGATATCCGACATGTTATGGCTCCATTATGTTTGTTGCAGAAAGCGCGCATTTTAGCAGGTTTGCGCGCCGATAAACTAATTTCGACGTTTGAATTGATCTACGTTGAAATCACTGTTAAATGATGCGAACGTGCAGCATTATGCCGCAGATCCGTATCAATTCATATACATACCACCATTAACGTGCAGGGTGGTACCGGTAATATAGGCGGCTGCCGGCGAAGCCAGGAATGCGACGGCGGCAGCAATATCTTCCGGCTTGCCCAGGCGGCCCAGTGGAATCTGGGTCAACAGGGCAGTATGCTGGTCTTCGCCCAGCGCCTTGGTCATATCGGTATCGATAAAGCCGGGGGCGACGCTGTTGACGGTAATGTTGCGGCTGCCGATTTCACGGGCCAGGGCGCGGGTCATACCCTCCACACCGGCCTTGGCGGCAGCGTAGTTCATCTGGCCCGGGTTGCCGGCCGATGCCACGACGGAGGTGATGTTAATGATACGCCCAGTCTTGGCCTTCATCATGCCGCGCAAGACGGCGCGCGACAAGCGGCCGACCGAGCTCAGGTTGGTGGCGATCACGTTGTCCCACTCTTCATCCTTCATGCGCATCGCCAGCTGGTCCTGGGTGATGCCGGCATTGTTGACCAGGATGCCGACCGCGCCGAAGTTCTTGCCGATGTCGTCGATGATGGCCGCGCACTGCTCGGCGTTGGTGACGTTCAGCACCATGCCTTTGCCGGCTTCCGCGCCGATCTCGGCCAGGTAAGCCGAGATCGCTTGCGCACCGGCTTCAGTGGTGGCGGTACCGATCACCTTCGCGCCCTGGCGCGCCAGTTCCTGTGCGATCGCCTTGCCGATGCCGCGCGATGCGCCAGTCACCAGTGCTACTTGGTTAGCGAGAGTCATTGTGTTCCTTTTTTTATTTGAGGGTTTCCAGCATGCGCTCGAGGGTGGCTTGGTCGTAGATGGCTTCGCCGACCAGGCTGCTGTCGATGCGCTTGGCCAGGCCCATCAGGACCTTGCCCGGACCGCACTCGACCACATTGCTGATGCCGTCGGCAGCCACCTTCTGCATGGTTTCGACCCAGCGCACCGGCGATGCCGCCTGGCGCACCAGTGCATCCTTGATCGATGCCGGGTCGGTCAGCACGGCCACGTCCACGTTGTTGATCAGCGGGATTTGCGGCGCGTTGAAATGGATCGATGCCATATAGTCGCGCAGGCGGTCCGACGCTGGCTTGAGCAGCGAGCTGTGGAACGGCGCCGACACCGGCAGGCGCATGGCGCGCTTGGCGCCTTTGGCCTTGGCGATTTCGCAGGCCTTGTCGACAGCGGCGGTATGGCCGGCCACCACGACTTGCGCCGGCGCATTGTAGTTGACGGCCTCGACGACTTGGCCCGGCACCGCGGCAGCGGCTTCGGCGCAGGCGGCGCGCACGTCTTCGTCGGACAAGCCCAGCATCACGGCCATGGTGCCCTGCCCGACCGGCACGGCTTCCTGCATCGCTTGCGCGCGGAAGCGCACCAGCGGTACAGCGTCTTTAAAGGAAATCACGCCTGCCGCGACCAGGGCCGAATATTCGCCCAGCGAATGGCCGGCCACCACGGTCGGCAGCGGGCCGCCGGCGGCGATCCAGGCACGGTAAGCTGCCACGGCAGCGGTCAGCATGACCGGCTGGGTGTTGGTGGTCAGGTCGAGTTCTTCTTTCGGACCTTCGGCAATCAGCTTGCCCAGGTCGAATTGCAGTGCATCGGAAGCTTCGGCGATGGTCTGGGCCACCACCGGGTTGCCGGCGAAGCCTTCCATCATGCCCACGGCCTGGGAACCCTGGCCCGGGAACACGAACGCGAATTTATTCATCTTTCAACCTTTAGACTTCTTATTCTAAAAAGGACAGCAATTTTAGCAGGTCACATGCGTGCCAGGACAGCACCCCAGGTGAAGCCACCGCCCACGCCCTCCATCAGCACGGTATCGCCCTTCTTGACGCGGCCATCGCGCACCGCAAGGTCCAATGCCAGCGGGATCGAAGCAGCGGAAGTATTGCCATGCTGGTCCACCGTCACCACCATTTTTTCGGCCGGCATGCCCAGCTTCTTGGCGGTGCCGTTCATGATGCGGATATTGGCCTGGTGCGGAATCAGCCAGTCGACCTGGTCGGAGGTCATGCCCGCATGGTCCAGCGCCTCGTAAGCCACTTTCTCCAGTACCGACACGGCCAGTTTGAACACGGCCTGACCATCCATGTACAGGTAGCCGCTGCCGGCCAGCGCGCCGCCGGCCACATTGCCCGGCACGCTCAGGATGTCGGAATGGTTGCCGTCCGCGTGCAGCTTGCACGCCAGCACGCCCGGCTCTTCGGACGCCTGCATCACGATCGCGCCCGCGCCATCGCCGAACAGCACGCACGTGGTGCGGTCTTCGAAGTTCAGGATGCGCGAGAACACTTCAGCGCCCACCACCAGCACGTTCTTGTACATGCCGGCCTTGATGAAGCTGTCCGCGGTCGCCATCGCATAGACGAAGCCACTGCACACGGCCTGCACGTCGACCGCGGCGGAATGGTTGCTCATGCCGAGCTTCTTTTGCACGATGCAAGCCGTGCTCGGGAAGGAACCGAAGAAGTCGGGCGTGGAGCTGGCGACGATGATCAGGTTGATATCGTCCGGCTGCAGGCCAGCCATTTCCAGCGCCTTTTTGGCGGCAGCCACGCCCAGGTCGGACGAAGCCTGCTCCGGTTCCGCGTAATGACGGGCGGAGATGCCGCTGCGCGACACGATCCACTCGTCGGAAGTTTCAATGCCCTTGGCTGCCAGCTGGGCCGCCAGTTCATGGTTGGTGACGCGTTTTTCAGGCAGGTAGCTGCCCGTGCCTACGATCTTGCTGTACAGGGTCATGCGTGTCTCTCGTTGGTGTGTTCGGCTCATCCTGTGGCATCAGTTCGGCGATCATCGCCGACAGATGCTCTTGCAAATCATGTTTTGCCGCCTCGTACGCGCGGCGGATTGCCCATTCAAAGGCTTCCACGCCTGCCCCGCCATGGCTCTTGAAGACCAGGCCACGCAGGCCCAGCAGGCCGGCGCCGTTATAGCGTGCGGGATTCAGGCGTTGGGTGATCATGCGCAGCGCACTGCGCGCGATCAACGCACCCAGCATGGTAACCGGATTGCGCTTGAATTCTTCGGTCAGCACCACCTTGAAGAAGCTGGCCAGGCCTTCGATGGCCTTCAGCGTCACGTTGCCGACAAAGCCGTCGCACACGACGATGTCGGTGGTGCCTTTGAAAATATCGTTCCCTTCCACGTTGCCGTAGAAGTTCAGGGCGCCGCGCTCGTGGTCGGTGCGCAGCAGGGCAGCCGTGGCTTTCACCACCTCATTACCCTTGATGTCCTCGGTGCCCACGTTGAGCAAACCGATGGTCGGGCGCTCGATGCCTTCCATCGCCTGCACCAGCACGTAACCCATGATCGCGAACTGGTGCAAGTGGTGCGGTTCGCAATCCACGTTGGCGCCCAGGTCCAGCATATAGGTCGGCTTGCCCTGCTTGTTGGGCATGATGGTGCAGATGGCGGGACGGTCGACGCCGGCCATGGTCTTCAGCACGTAGCGCGAGACAGCCATCAGGGCGCCGGTATTGCCGGCCGAAACGCAGGCCACCGCCTGGCCACCCTTGACTTGTTCGATGGCCACGCGCATCGAGGAATCCTTCTTGCGGCGCAAGGCGACCTCGAGCGGGTCATCCATGGTGACTTGCTCGGAAGCGTGAAGGATCTGGAGGCGAGGCTCGGCCTCGGCGTGGTGCTTCTTCAATTCGGCACGGATGACGTCTTCCAGGCCAACGAGGATCAGCTCGGCGTTCGGTTCGTGCTTGAGAAAGGAAAGTGCGGCAGGAATCGTGACTGAGGGGCCGTGATCGCCACCCATGCAGTCGATAGAGATTTTGATTGTCATTGTATAACTCAAAGAAAAAGCGGCGCGACGTCAGGGGACCTGCGTTGCACCGCTTTGTCTTGTGGCCGAAGCAAAAACGTCGATTACTCGTCGTTCTTGGTCTTCAGCACTTTGCGACCACGATAGAAGCCGTTAGGCGAAATGTGGTGACGCAGGTGGGTTTCACCGGTGGTTGGCTCAACGGCCAGGTTCGGTGCTACCAGAAAATCGTGCGAACGGTGCATGCCGCGCTTCGATGGGGACTTCTTGTTCTGTTGAACAGCCATGATGACTCCTAATACTAAAGTTCTAAGATTTTAACACATCCGATGCGCAAAAACATGCGAATCGAGCTTCTACATCCATGCCAAACTCGATTACTGCACGCGTTTTGACACGTTCTTTACTACTACTAAACCGGTTAATTCGTCTTCAAGCCCTTCAGGCCTGCGAAGGGCGATGCCTTCTCATTCTTCGCTTTGTCGAGCAGCGAGCTGTCGGGGCAGACATCGTGCTTCGGCGCTTGCGGCAAGGCCAGCAGGGCCTCGTCTTCCACCAGGTCCATGAGATTCATGGAGCGGGCACCGACGATCACGTCGATGCTTTCATCGTCAATGATTTCTTCGATTTCGTCCGCATCCGCGTCGTCCTTGCCGAGCATCAGCAGCGTCGACGAATCGATCGTGTAGCCAAACGGGGTCAGGCAGCGCTGGCACACCAGTTGCACGTTACCGGCAACGGTCAGGCGCATCTGCGGATAGCCCTGCTTGCTGGTGCCACCCTCCACTTTCCAGGTCACCTCACCGGAAGTGTCGGCGCACTCCTTGCTCAGCCGGGTCATTTCAGCGACGGGCGTTACCCCTTCCTGGCTGCTGTTGGTCCGACAGAATTCAAAGGCGTCGATCTCAAAAGCATTCATTGGCTAAAATTTCCCTCGAAAACCTGCGATAATAACAGGATTTTCCACGCCGCGTCAAAGACTTGCGAGACTTTTCGCGCTTTTTCGACGGCGCTGGAAGCATATAACATTTCCCTGATGAAAACAACAGACATCATACTTGCCTCCAGCTCGGCCTATCGCCGCGAATTGTTGTCGCGACTGCAATTGCCGTTCAACGTGGACGTGCCCGATATCGACGAAAGCCCGCACGCCGGCGAAACACCCTCCGCCACCGCCCTGCGCCTGGCGCGCGAGAAAGCTGCCGCCGTGGCGGCCCGCCATCCGGGCGCCCTGGTGATCGGCTCGGACCAGGTCGCCACGCTGGACGATGAGCAGATCGGCAAGCCGGGCAACCATGCCAATGCGCTGGCCCAACTGCAGAAAATGCGGGGGCGGGAAGTCATCTTCCACACCGCCTTGTGCCTGTGGGATGGGCGCCACAATACTTACCAGCTGGAAGACGTCCAGACCGTGGTCAAGTTCCGTGCCTTGCCGGATGAGGAACTGGACGCTTACCTGCGCATCGAGCAGCCCTATGATTGTGCCGGAAGCGCGAAGAATGAGGCGCTGGGGATCGCGATCCTGGAACGGATCGATTCCAGCGATCCGACGGCGTTGACGGGCTTGCCCTTGATTGCGCTGACGTCCATGCTGCGCGCAGCGGGGGTGACATTCTTCCCGACGACATAGCAGCACCCGCACCCTTTGAATAGACAGGGTCAGACCCTTGGGTCTGCCCCTGGTTTACCGGTTTAAACAAATGAACGGCACCCTCTATCTGATCCCCAACACCCTCGGCCCCACCGACTCCCTGGACCAGGTCATCCCCCAGCACGTCCAGCAGCTGACGGCCCAGCTCGGCCACTTCGTCGCCGAAAACGCCAAAACTGCCCGCGCCTTCCTGAAGCAAGTCGGCACCGCCAAGCCCATCCAGGAAATCGCCATCGCCGAGCTGAACATCAACACCCCCGTGCAAGCCTTGCAAGCCCTGCTCGAGCCATTGAAAGCCGGCCACGACGTCGGCCTGCTGTCCGAAGCCGGGGTCCCCGCCGTGGCAGATCCCGGCGCCGACCTGGTCCGCCTGGCGCACGCCAACAATATCCCGGTGCGCCCCCTGGTCGGCCCCTCCTCCATCCTGATGTCGGTCATGGCCAGCGGCCTGAACGGCCAAAGCTTCGCCTTCAACGGCTATCTGCCGACCGATGCCGCCGCACGCGCCAAACGCCTCAAGGAACTGGAAACCCGCTCGCGCCAGGAAGGGCAGACGCAGCTGTTCATCGAGACCCCCTACCGCAACGCCGCGATGCTGGAAGCCCTGATCAGCGCCTGCCAGGGCAGCACGCTGATCTGCGTGGCCACCGACATCAGCCTGCCGACGGAAACGATCCGCACCCAGACGGGCACGCAATGGAAAAGCCAACTGGCCGCCGGCAAGGCGCCGGACTTCCACAAAAAGCCGACAGTCTTCCTGCTGCTGGCTCATTGAACCGAGTGGGCGTACTCATTCACCCACTCAAAGGCTTCAAGCTGGAGCGCATACAGCACTGACGGTGCCAGCTCCAGCTTGTGCAGCAAGCCGGTCAATTCGACGCCTTCCTGCGCCCGCTCGATCAATTCGATCAGGCGCAGCACCTTGCCGTAATCGCCCTCGTGATGCAGCAGCGCATCGCGCACCTCGTCCAGCACATTGACGCAGTCGAGGATTTCCCCCATCCGCACCGAGAACAGCGCATCCATCAGCGACATGATGCCGACCGTGAAGCCAATATCGGCCGCGACTTTCTCCGACGGCCGCACATGGCCCATGACCAATTCCATGGTCTTGCCGCGCGTGGTCGCCATCTGCAACAACGGCGAATCGAACTCCGCCCCCTTTACGTACAGCAGGATCTGCAGCCAGCGCTGCAACTGGCGCCGGCCCAGGACGATCAGCGCATGGCCGATCGAATTGATGCGGAAGCGCGCCCCAACGGCCGGCGTATTCACCAGCCGCAGCAAGTTCAGGGAAATCAGGGGGTCGTGTTTGACGCTGCGCTCCACCTCGCGCTGGTCGGCGTCGCGGTTCAGCAGATCCAGCAATTGCATGATGGCCAGTTGCGAAGGCGCGATCTTCTTCCCGCTCAGGATCACGGGCCGCGCGAAGTAATAGCCCTGGAAATACTCAAAGCCGAGGTCCATGCATTCGCGGAACTCTTCGACCGTCTCCACCTTCTCCGCCAACAGCTTCTGGTTCGGGTTGCGCAATTTGCGCGCCAGCGCCGGCAACTCGCTGCGCTCGATCTGCTTGATGTCGACCTTGATCACGTCCATCAACGGTCGCAAGGCGGTCACCGCCTCGCTGTCGCTGGCCACATCGTCCAATGCGAACTTGTAGCCCGCCAGCTTCAATTCCTGCAAACGTCGCAACACGTCAGGGGTCGGCTGCACCGATTCCAGCACTTCGAGGATGACTTTATCGTTCGGCAGGAAGTTGATGAAATCGCTCATCAACCCAGTGGTGTCGACATTGACGAAAGCCAGTTGGTCGCCCACCACTTGCTCCATGCCCAGCTCGGAGGCATGGGCAATCACGGAAGCGGTGGCATGGGTGCCATCCGTCACCGCTGCTTCATGGACTTCGGCATTCCGGTAGAGTAGTTCGTAAGCTACAAGGCGCTGGCTGCGATTGAGGATAGGTTGCCTTGCCAAGAAAAACTGGTTGGCATATGGCATGGGAATCTGCGGCACCACAGCTGTCATGGGTTTCCCCACTGCTAAGCTCATGGTGCAAGACTATACCTGTTTATGCAGTCCTGACAACATTTTTATGCAGTGCGCGGCGCACCTTTCTTCGCTGTGGCCGCCTCGCCACTCTCCAGCGTGAATTGCGCACCGGCGTCGCGGCCCAGCACTTGCACCAGATACGGCATCACCTGGCGCAGCATCGGCTCCAGCGTGTATGGCGGATTGAGCAGGAACATGCCGCTGGTATGCAGCGCGATGCCGTCCGGCGTCGGCGTATTGACGCATAGCGTGACATTCAGCCAGCTCTTGGCCGGCAAGTGCTTCAGGCGTTCGGCGAAGTTGCGCGCTTCCACCCGCTGCAGCACCGGGTACCAGACTGCATAGGTGCCGGTCGGGAAGCGCTTCAGCGCGTCGCCCAGCATATCGCTGACTTTCTTGTAGTCTTGCTTGTCTTCGTAAGGCGGATCGCACAACACGATGCCGCGCCGCGACGGGGGCGGCAACAGCGCTTTCACGCCCAGGAAGCCATCCGCCTTGTTGACGATGACGCGCTTGCCGCGCGCAGCGGGGCGGTGGCCATTGGCGGCCTGGTGCTGCTCGAGTTTGCGGAAGTTGTCTTCGAGGATCTTGGCGTCGGAGGGATGCAGCTCGAACAGGCGGATGCGGTCCTCTTCGCGCGCCACGATTTCGGCGCAGTACGGGGAACCGGGATAGAAGCGCAGCTTGCCGCTGGGGTTCATGTCCTTCACCAACTGCACGTATTCGGCCAGTGGTTCGGGCAAGTCGTCGCGGTCCCACAGCGGACCGATGCCGGTTTCGAATTCGGCGGTCTTGGTGGCTTGCGCACTGTCCAGCGCGTAGACGCCAGCGCCGGCGTGCGTGTCGATATAGGTGTAGGCGACGTCCTTCTGGTTCAGGTATTGCAGGACCTGGACCAGGACAAAGTGCTTGAGGACGTCGGCGTGATTGCCGGCATGGAATGCGTGGCGGTAACTGAACATGGGGGTGCGGATTGTGGGATCAATCTCGCATTATCTCATGGGCATGCCTTGAACCGGTAAGGCGGTGTCAGACCCAAGGGTCTGACACCAGTCACGCGGCCGCCGCAGGCAGGGGGTCTGCCCCTTGGGTCAGACCCCGGTTTACCGGTTTAAGCTACCTTCTTCGAATCGAAAAACTGCTCATCTTCGGTCGACCCATGCAGCGCCGTGGTCGAGCTCTGGCCTTGCTGGATAGTCTGGGTCACCGCATCAAAGTACCCAGTACCCACTTCACGCTGGTGCTTCACCGCGGTGAAGCCCTTCTCCGCCGCGGCGAATTCGGCTTCCTGCAGTTCCACGAAGGCCGACATCTGGCGGCGCGCGTAGCCGTGGGCCAGGTTGAACATGCCATAGTTCAGCGAGTGGAAACCGGCCAGGGTAATGAACTGGAACTTGTAACCCATCGCACCCAGCTCCTTCTGGAACTTGGCAATGGTCGCATCATCCAGGTTTTTCTTCCAGTTGAAGGAAGGCGAGCAGTTATAAGCCAGCATCTTGCCCGGGAACTTTGCATGCACCGCTTCCGCGAAAGCCTTGGCAAAAGCCAGGTCCGGCTTGCCGGTTTCGCACCACACCAGGTCGGCATACGGCGCGTAAGCCAGCGCGCGGGAAATCGACTGCTCCAGACCGTTGCGGACCTTGTAGAAACCTTCCACGGTACGCTCGCCGGTGCAGAACGGCTTGTCGTTATCGTCGACATCCGAAGTCAGCAAATCAGCCGCTTCCGCATCGGTACGGGCGATCACCAGGGTCGAAGTGCCCATCACGTCGGCCGCCAGGCGCGCAGCGGTCAGCTTTTCAACGGCTTCGCGGGTCGGCACCAGCACCTTGCCACCCATGTGGCCGCACTTCTTCACCGACGCCAGCTGGTCTTCGAAGTGCACGCCCGAGGCACCCGCTTCGATCATGGACTTCATCAGCTCGAAGGCATTCAGCACGCCGCCGAAACCGGCTTCCGCATCGGCCACGATCGGCGCGAAGAAGTCGATATCGTCCTTGCCTTCCGACCATTGGATCTGGTCAGCGCGCTGGAAAGTATTGTTAATGCGGCGAACCACCATCGGCACCGAATTGGCTGGGTACAGCGACTGGTCCGGATACATTTCGCCGGCCAAGTTGGCATCGCCCGCGACCTGCCAGCCGGACAGGTAAATCGCTTTCAGGCCGGCCTTCACCTGCTGCATGGCCTGGTTGCCGGTCAGCGCGCCCAGGGCGTTGACGAAAGGCTCGTTATTCACCAGGTTCCACAGCTTTTCCGCACCGCGCTTGGCGATGGTGTGCTCGATCTGCAGCGAGCCACGCAGGCGCACCACGTCTTCGGCGGTGTATGCCCGGGTGACGCCTTTCCAGCGTGGGTTGGTGTCCCAGTCGTGTTGCAGGGCTGCGATTTGTTCGGCGCGAGTTGCCATGATTTATCTCCTAAGAAGGCGTTAGAAAACGAAAACCGTTAGAGATATCTTAGGCGTAATTGTTCAGTGCAACAATGGTCTTATATAAGACATATAAGCACTTTTTATTCGCATAAAATCAAATACTTAACCTACATATTCCATGATACGGAAAGCCATTTCTCATTTTGAGAGAAATGGCGCCCGCCAAAATGGTGCGCTTTTCATTGCATGAAATGCTGATTTCACATCATGAAAAGGGTGGAAAAATCAGGCGATTTTTTGCTTGGCAACCAGCACGCCATCGGCATCGGCATACAGCCAATCGCCGGGAGCCACCGCAATGCCGGCGATGTGCACCACGACATCACGCTTGCCCACGCCATCGCGCGCACTGCGCTGCGGATGGGTGGCCAGCGCCATGATGCCCACATCGCACTGCGCCAATTCGGCACTGTCGCGCACGCAGCCATCCACTACCACGCCCGCCCAGCCATTGTTTTGCGCCAGCAAACCGAGCTGGCCGCCGACCAGGGCACGGCGCACGCTGCCACCGCCATCGACCACCAGCACCCTGCCCTCGCCCGGGGTTTCCAGCGTGGCGCGGACCAGCGCATTGTCTTCATGGACCTTCAGCGTGGCCGCCGGCCCCGCAAACTGTACACGCTTGCCGAAGTGGCGCAACACCGGCGGCAGCACTTGCAGGCTGCCGTCCTCCAGCAGGCCGGGATTGTCGTCGCAAAGATCGGTCGTGGCAAAAGTCATGGCATTACTCCTTGAGTGGGAAAATGCCAATGAATATATCAGGCCGCGGCGCCGGCGGTGGCGCGTGTGCGGCTGCCCACGCCGGTGGCAGTGGCGATGGCAAGCAGCAGGAAGAAGGCGATGGCAGTGAACACCATCTGCGGTTTGCCGGCATCCATCATCAACCCGAACAACGGTGGCCCCACCGACAAGCCGCTATCGAGGCCGGAGTACACCACGCCATACACGCGGCCAGTGGCATTCTTAGGCGCGGCGGCACGGATCATCAGGTCGCGCGATGGGCCGGCGATGCCGGAAAAGAAGCCGACCAGCCCCATCAGCACCACCGCGCCCCAAGCCGGCACCACGGCCAAGCCAAGCAGAAACGCCAGTACGGCTGCAATGGCGAAGGCGGCCGCGATCGTACGGTCATGGTGTTTACGCCCCGCCCCGAGAAAGCCGCCCAGCAGCATGCCGCCGGCCGAGGCCAGCATGTATGCGGTGTAGGCGCTGGTCGCCAAGGCGAGCGACATGCCGTACAGCTTGACCAGGCCGGTCGCCGCGAAACTCTGGATGCCGCCCAGCGCCAGCGCGGTCAGGAAGAAGAAAGCAAAGCACATCCACACCGGCGGCAGGCGCAGGAAGTCCAGCGCACTGCCGCCCGCCGCGCTGCCGCCTGCGCCGGTGGCGCCGTGCGGCATGATGGGATCGGGCCGCAGCGCTTCGCGGTTCAGCCACAGCAGGGCCAGCACGGCGGCCGGCAGCACGGCGGCGCACAGCAAGGCGGTGCGCCAATCCGCTGCCGCCGCAATCCCGGTCAGGAACAGTGGCGCCGCCGCCCAACCCAGGTTGCCGCTGATGCCGTGCACCGAGAAGCCATGTGCCAACCGTTCGCGCGACACGCGTTGGTTGAGGATCGTGTAGTCGGCTGGATGGAAAATGCTGTTGCCCATGCCGGCCAGCAGCGCGCCAGCCATCAAGCCGGCATAGTGCTGTGCCTGCGACAGCACCAGGGCCGATATGCCCAGCAGCGCCATGCCTGAGAACAGCACGCGCCGCGCGCCGACCCGGTCCACCACGAAACCGGCCAGCGCCTGCCCGATGCCCGACACCGCAAAGAACACCGTCATCAACAGCGCCAGTTCGGCATAACTGAGGCCGAAAGCAGGTTTCAACCAGGGGAACAGCGCCGCCAGGATCAGGTGGAAAAAGTGGGATACGCCATGCGCCAGGCCGACCAGTCCGATCACGCGGGCGTCTTGCTTGAGTAAGGTTTTGGTGTTCATGGCGGCAAGTGTATGCAAGCGGACTGCGGCTGTTTTCCGCTAAGATGTCAATCTTTATCGCAAAACCGCCAACCATATGCCGGTCAAGGCCGTCACGCATACCGATTACTACGTTGAGCACCGCGACCCGACCGAAGCGCGGCCGGTAACCATGATTGCGCGCAACCTGGACAGTGCGCGCCACCTGCGCGCACACCGCCATGGCTACGCGCAACTGACGCTTGCCCTGGACGGCGTGGTGCGCGTGGATGCCGCCGGCAGCAGCTGGATCGTGCCGCCGCAGCGCGCCGTCTGGATCGCCGCCAATATCGAACATGCGGTGACGATCGTTGAAACGGCGCGGCTGCGGCCAGTCTTCGTGGCCGCTTCGCGCGACCCCTTCCCCGGTGAAACCTGCAAGGTGCTGGAAGTATCGCCGCTGTTGCGCGAGCTGGTGGCCGCCCTCGAACAACTCGATCCGGCCGCGCCCAGCGACCGTTCACGCCTGGTTTCCGAGCTGATCCTGGATGAACTGCCACGCCTCGCCACACTGCCGATGCGCGTGCCCATGCCTAGCGACAAACGGCTGAAAGCCCTGTGCGATGCCTTGCTGGCCGATCCGGCCAATACGCAAACGCTGGGCGATTGGGCGCGGCAGGCCGGCGCCTCCGAACGTACACTGGCGCGCCTGTTCGAAAAGGAATTGGGAATGGGTTTCGGCCAATGGCGCCAGCAAGCCCGCCTAGCACACGCCGCGCCGCTGATCGCCCGCGGCCTGCCGCTATCGCAGGTCGCCGAACAACTGGGCTACTCCAGCCAGTCCGCCTTCACGGCCATGTTCCGCAAGACCTTCGGCGCCCCGCCCACCACGTTCTTCGGCACGCGCCATTGATCTCATGTGGCCGCGCCAGCCAGCTATGAGGCATTCTTCTTGGCCTGGTCGCGCAGCCGGGTGTCATCGTCGAGCATGTCACGCAGCGTAGCGAACAGCGGTGCGGTGGAGGTGTGCTTCCGGCCATAGCCGAGATTGAACGCGTAATCGAAATCGGGCGGGTTGTCGCCCTGGTTGTGCTGCAGGATGGTTTCCAGTTTATCGAAAGCCTTTACCGCTTGCGCTTCCGGAGTGGCGGCGCTTTCGTATTCGTCCCACAAAGCGAGAATCTCCGCGCGCAGCAAGGGATCGAGATCGCTCGTCAGGGTCTGCAAGTCCTCGCGCTCCTGCGCCGACTTGTCCGGGTGGGCGGACTGGTGGATGGCGGGAATGTCGCCGTGAATGGCTTCGCCGAGGTCGTGGACGACGCACAGCTTCAAGACCTTGGCGATGTCGAGCCCCGGCAATTCGTCGGCGAACACCAGCGCCATCAGCGCCAGCCGCCAACTGTGTTCCGCCGTGCTTTCGGGCCGGCCGGATGACGTGAAGCCGCTGCGCAGCACACTCTTCAGCCGCTCGGCCTCGCGCAGGAAGTTCAGGCGGCCGGCCAGGTGTTGCTTGCGCTTCTCTAACATGCATTGACTCGACTAATGAGGGATGGTTGGGCCGCCGTGGCGCGCCGGCCCAACCGCGAAACCGCCCAAGCCTGGTGGCTCAGCCCTTCCTGAACACCAGCTCGTTGCCCTCCGCGTCGACGCGTATCGTGTCTTTCGGGCCGAAACGGCCTTCCAGGATTTGCTTCGACAGCGGATTTTCGATCTGCTGCTGTACCGCGCGCTTCAGCGGACGGGCGCCATACACCGGATCGTAGCCCGCTTCGGCAATTTTCTGCAGCGCCGCCTCGGTCACTTCCATCGCCATGTCCATGCGCTTCAGGCGCTGCTCCAGGATTTGCAGCTGGATGCGGGCAATCGAACCGATATGCTTGTCGTCCAGGCCATGGAACACCACGATCTCGTCGATCCGGTTGATGAATTCCGGCCGGAAGTGGCCCCGTACCTCCGCCATCACGGCCAGCTTCACCACCGCCGGGTCGGATTCGTCCAGCGACTGGATCTTCTGCGAGCCCAGGTTGGACGTCATGATCACCACCGTGTTCTTGAAGTCCACGGTGCGGCCCTGCCCGTCCGTCATGCGGCCATCGTCCAGCACTTGCAGCAGCACGTTGAACACATCGGGATGCGCCTTCTCGATCTCGTCCAGCAGGATCACGCTATAGGGCTTGCGCCGCACGGCTTCGGTCAGGTAGCCGCCCTCGTCGTAGCCGACGTAGCCCGGCGGGGCACCGATCAGGCGCGCCACCGAATGCTTTTCCATGAATTCGCTCATGTCGATGCGGATCAGCGATTCCTCCGTATCGAACAGGAAGCTCGCCAGCGCCTTGGTCAGCTCGGTCTTGCCAACGCCGGTCGGGCCGAGGAACATGAAGGAACCGTATGGACGGTTCGGGTCCGCCAAGCCCGCGCGCGAACGGCGGATGGCATCGGCCACGGCACTGATTGCCTCGTCCTGGCCCACCACGCGCTCGTGCAGCTTCTCTTCGATGTGCAGCAGCTTGTCGCGCTCGCCCTGCATCATGCGCGACACGGGGATCCCGGTCGCGCGCGATACCACCTCGGCGATTTCTTCCGCGCCGACCTGCGTGCGCAACAGCCTTGGCTTGTCGCCCGCATGAGCGGCATCACCGGAGGCTTCGGCCTGCTTCAACTGGGCTTCAAGCTGCGGCAGCTTGCCATACTGGAGTTCGGACACGCGCTGCCAGTTCGAAGCGCGGGTGGCTTCTTCCATCTGCTGCTTGATACGCTCGATTTCTTCCTTGATATGGGTGGTGCCCTGCACATTGGCCTTTTCAGCCTTCAGCACTTCCTCGTAATCGTTGTACTCGCGCTGCAGCTTGGCGATTTCATCGTCCAGCAATTGCAGGCGCGCGCGCGACGCTTCATCCTTCTCGCGCTTGACGGCCTCCTTCTCGATCTTCAGCTGGATCAGGCGCCGTTCAAGCTTGTCCATCACTTCCGGTTTGGAGTCGATCTCGATCTTGATCTTCGACGCCGCCTCGTCGATCAGGTCGATCGCCTTGTCGGGCAGGAAGCGGTCGGTGATGTAGCGGTGCGACAGTTCCGCCGCCGCGATGATGGCCGGGTCGGTGATTTCCACCTTGTGGTGCAGCTCGTACTTGTCCTGCAGCCCGCGCAGGATGGCGATGGTGGCCTCCACGCTCGGTTCGTCGACCAGGATTTTCTGGAAACGGCGCTCCAGCGCCGCGTCCTTCTCGATGTATTTGCGGTATTCGTCCAGTGTGGTCGCGCCCAGGCAATGCAGCTCGCCGCGCGCCAGCGCCGGCTTCAGCATATTGCCGGCATCCATCGCGCCCTCGGCCTTGCCGGCGCCCACCATGGTGTGCAGCTCGTCGATGAAGACGATGGTCTGGCCCTCATCATGCGCCAGCTCCTTCAGCACGGACTTCAGGCGTTCCTCGAATTCGCCGCGGTATTTGGCGCCGGCCAGCAGCGCCGCCATGTCGAGCGACAGTACGCGCTTGCCGCGCAGGGAATCCGGCACTTCATTATTGACGATGCGCTGCGCCAGCCCTTCCACGATGGCGGTCTTGCCGACGCCCGGTTCGCCGATCAGCACCGGGTTGTTCTTGGTACGGCGCTGCAGCACCTGGATGGCGCGGCGGATCTCGTCGTCGCGGCCGATCACCGGGTCCAGTTTGCCCTGGCGCGCGCGCTCGGTGAGGTCGAGGGTATATTTCTTCAGCGCTTCGCGCTGGCCTTCGGCTTCCTGCGAATCGACCTTACCGCCGCCGCGCACGGCGTCGATGGCCGCTTCCAGCGACTTGCGCGCCAAGCCATTGTCGCGCGCCAGGCGGCCCGCTTCCGACTTGTCCTCGGTCAGCGCCAGCAGCACCATTTCGCTGGACACGAACTGGTCGCCGCGCTTCTGGGCTTCCTTGTCGGCCAGGTTGAGCATGTTGACGAATTCGCGGTTGACCTGGGTGTCGCCGCCGGTGCCGGACACCTTGGGCAGGCGGTCGAGCGCCGTCTTCAGCGCATTGGCCAGGCCGCCCACATTGACGCCGGCGCGCTGCAGCAGCGAACGGGCGCCGCCGTCTTCCTGGTTCAGCAGGGCCAGCAGCAAGTGCGCCGGTTCGATGTATTGGTTATCATTGCCGACGGCCAGGCTCTGGGCATCGGCCAGGGCTTCTTGCAGTTTGGTGGTAAGTTTGTCTTGGCGCATTTCTAACGCTCCTGTTTCATTGTCAACGACAATTTAAGGTCGCGTTGACGCTTTTCAAGACCACTTTTCAAGTGCCTGGTCATCGCTGGTGCGGGCATCGACCCAGCGCGCGCCCTCCGGCGTCTGCTCCTTCTTCCAGAACGGCGCTTCGGTCTTCAGGTAATCGATGATGAATTCGCAGGCCGCAAACGCCTCGCCCCGGTGCGGCGCAGTCGCCGCGACCAGCACGATCTGGTCCATGGGCTTGAGCGGCCCGACGCGATGGATGACCAGCGCGCCATAGATGGGCCAACGGGCCTTGGCCTGATCGATGATGGCCTGGATCGACTGCTCGGTCATGCCGGGGTAGTGCTCCAGTTCCATTTCCGCGACGGTCGCCCCCTCGTTGAGGTCACGCACGGTGCCGACGAACGTGACTATACCGCCAACTTTGGCATTTCCTGCGCGCAGTTGGGCCACTTCCTGCGATACATCGAAATCTTCAACCTGGATACGGACGTCGCTCATTTGCCCTCCGCGCCAATCTTGCGGAACAGCTGCTCGATGCGGCTGGCCGTGCGGGCGTCCACCAGGGCGGGCATGGCGCACAGGGCAAGGAACTGGGCGGAATGGCTGGCCGGCTTCTGGCCGGACTTGAGGGAGGATTGCAACACTTCTACCTGCATTTTCAATCGGTCTTTCGCAAATTCGGCGCCGCTGTCGATGCCGGCCAGGATTTCCAGGCGCAGCACTTCGGACAACAAACGTTGACGGTTGTGTTCCAGTTCGCCGGCGTAGGCGGCGCGTGCGGCGGCGCCCTCGCCCGCGGCTTTCAGCGCGGCGTCCAGGCGCGTGCGCAGGGTGCGCTCATGCTCGGCGGGCAGCGCCGGCAAGGCTTGCCAACGGCCGTTCCAGTCGGCGGGATCGATGTCGCCCGGCTGCGCCAGGGCATTTTCCAAAGCCTGCACCAGGCGCAATTTCTCGCGCATGGCATTGGCTTGCGCGGCGCCGGCGCGCTTGCGGATCGCGTCCGCCTGCGATTGCAGGGCGCCGACCGCCGCGCGGTAGCGCTGGTCGATGCGCTGCTCGCTGGCGCGCGGCACCACGCCCGAGGCGTGCCAGGCGGCTGCGGCTTCCTTCAGCGCCTTGCCGATGGCGGCCAGCACGGTCTTGTCGTCGCCTTCGAACTTGGCCGATTCCAGGCCCGCGCAAATCGCTTCGCGCGCGTGCAGGTGCGCCTTGCGCTCATGGTCGGCAGCGTGGGCGTGCTCCTTGCGCTTGGCGAAAATCAGGTCGCAGGCGGCGCGGAACTTCTGCCACAAGGCTTGCTCGGTCTTGCGCTCCAGCGGCAAGGCACGGGCATGGCCTTGCCAGGATTCCTGCAGCCGGCGCAGCGTATCGATGGTGTGGCGGTCGAGCGGGTTCAGTTTGCCGACCTCCTCGATCAATTGCTCGCGCCGCGCGACTTCGATCCTGCGCTGGGCTTCGAGCGGCGCCATCAGGCTGTCCATCGCCTTGCTGAACGCGGCGTCCAGCCGCTTCTTGTCCTTGCGGTCGATCGTACCGAGGCGGCTCCAGGCCTGGCGCAGGCGCTGGCTGGACGAGGCCAGCGTGCGCCAGTCGTGCGTGTGCGGCAGGTTGCCGGTGGCCGCTTCCTCGCGGTCGGCCTGTTCGCCGCCGGCCGCTTCCAGCTGGGCGGCATCCTTGGCGATCAGGGCATGCGCTTCGTCGACCAGCTGTTGCGCCTTGGCCGCGTTGGCATGGCGTTCGTCGGCGAGGTGCTTGAAATGGGCGGCTGCCGGGGCGTAGGCAGCCGTGCAGGCGGCGTCGAACCGTTCCCACAGCGATTTGGGCGCGGCGCCGGACACGCCGTCCAGCGCCTTCCAGCGTTCGCGCATGCTGCCCACCTTCTTGGCCAGCTCGCTCATGCCGAGGCCCTCGGCGGGCAAGTGTTCGACCGCATGCACCAGCTCTTCGCGCGAGACGTTGCCGCCCCAGCGCGCCCAGTCGCCCATGCGCTTCAATTCTGCACGCACGTGGGCCAGGCGTTCGGCCTGGGCGGGCGACAGGCGGCCGGTCTTGCTGTCCTTTAATGCCTTGTCATGTTCGGCCGCGATGTGGAGCTGCCCTTGCGCCAGCGCGGCTTCCATGGCGTCCACCACTTCCATGAAATGGCGGTTGGCGGCCAATTCGGCGGCGTTGGGCTTGTGCTTGTCTTTGGTGGCGCGCAGGGCACGCGCGGCCTCCGGCCCCGGGCCGCCCTGCTGGGGCGCGGCAGCGCCGCCGGGCGCAACGCCGGCTGCGCCAGCACCGGCAGGCTCGCCGTTGGCGCCGCCCGGGGCACGCCCGCCCTTGCCATCGGCCGCCCCTCGCGCCTGCGCCTGCACGGGATCGGCCGCGCGGTCGGCGTGGCCGGTGCCGGTGCGTGCGGACGCATCGGCCGCCGCCATGCCGGGCGGCGGTGCGGCCGCGATGGCCGGTCGTGCCGCTTGCTGCGCGGCCCGCTCGGCCGCCAGCACGGCGTCGAAATCCTGCAGCAGATGGCGCGGCAGGGAAACGTGTTCCGGGGCAGCCAGGTGGGCCTGGTGCACGCTGGCCAGCCGCTCAAGTTCAGCGGCCTCGGGATGTTTGCGCAAGGCTGCCAGGTCGTCGATCATCGCGCGCTGCAGCGCCACCTGCGCTTCCAGCCGGTCAGCCAGCGCCTGGCGTACGTGCGCGAATTCGGCGGCGGCCACGGGCGCCGCGTCGATCACCTTCCATTGCCGGTCGAGGTCCGCCACCAGATTCGGGGTCAGCTTTTCATCGGCCAACAGACGCTGCGCAAGAGCAATACATGCCTGTGCCTGTTTTTGTTCGGCCTGGACGTGGCGGATCGCGTCGAGGCGCCCCTGCACCAGTTTGGCCACGCGCCGGTCCGAATTGCGCACCGCTTGCTGTACGGTCTCCAGCGCCGCTTGCGAGACCACATGCTCGGCCGCTGCCAGCCGCACGTCGGCAAACTCGCTGTTCAGGATGAGCTCGACCGCAGCCGGCTCGTCGCCCGCCAGGTTGCGGGCCAGCTCGGCTTGCGCCGCGCGCCGTTCTGCGGGACTGCCCAGCGGCGCCTGCGAGCCGCCGGCGCCATGTTGGCCGGCAACACTGGCTTGGCTGGCCGGCTGCTTGAAGAGGAACTCAAACATAGTTGTGCTATGAATGGATCAAAACCACCATCATAGCGCAGCGCCGCCCGGCAAGGGCGGCGAATACAGGCTCGGCGTGTTCAGGCCGGGTCTGCAGCGGCGCGATGGGCCGAACGCATGCGCCGGTGGTAGCGCAGCTTCGGCACAGGAACCACGGCCTCGTTCTCTTCGCGCAGGGAAGTTCGCACCTGGCGCGCTTGCAACAAGGCTTTCCTGTCTTTTTCGGCGGAGGCGGGCACGCGGCGCGCTTCCACCACTTGAGCGTCATGGGCCAGGAATTTGTTCGCGATATCGAACCACGCTTCGCCGCCGATCGCGCTGCGCGCAATGGTGAACAATTCCTTTTCCTCTTTCTCCAGGCGCTGCAGCAGCAGCGTGCAGAAAGTCTCGATCGATTCGCAAATCTCCGTCACCTGGCGTTCGCAATGGTCGGCCGTGGTATCGAGTTCCGCCTGCAAGCGCCGGATCACGGACAGGGCGGCCTGGTTCAGGCGGCTCAATTCATCCAATAATTGGTTGGCCTGCTCCGTCGCATTTTGCAGCGCGGGAATCAGGTACAGCTCGATCTTGCGCCAATGGCAGGCCTGGTACAGGCGCTCCAGGGTTTCGCAAGCATATTCAAGCTGGGATAAGGTCAGGCGCTGTTGCCGGACCAGCGTCGATTGCACGTACTTCTGGAATGACAGCAGGCTAAGGCGCACGTTAGCCTGTTCGACGGATAACGCAACGAGTGTATATGTGGCCGTTAACATTCTTGCTCCCAAATATCGCTACGCGGAAACGGAAGTACAAGTGTAAGTTAGCCCGACAAAAACGCTTTGACATTCATCAATGTAACGTCGCGGCGCCCTCCTAAATTTAGGAGGTTTTCAATTGCAGCGCAAGGCGAAGATCTACCATACCAGCTTCTTGCGCCGGCGTCACGGTTCCGCCGAATCTTCGCATAAGTTGTTGCATTCCGATATTCTCGGACAATGCTTCCCCCGTCAATTCGCGCGTCCCGCGGCTGCGGAAATAGTCAAGCAATTTCTGGAACAGGATATTTCCCAATCCTTTGCCTTTCAGATCGGAACGGACGATGATCGCGAACTCCGCTTGCTGGTTGTCAGGGTCGGCCACGGCCCGCACCACGCCCAACGTTTCCGGCATGCCATCCGCGTCGTGTCGGGTGGCAATGAACGCCATGGCGCGGTCGTAGTCGATCTGCGTCAGCCGCGCCAATTGGGTGGGGGGCAGTTCCTTCATCGCCGAAAAGAAGCGCAGCCGGACGTCGTCGGCCGCCAGCATGCTGAAAAAGCGCACATGGGCCGGCGCATCTTCCGGGCGGATCGGCCGCAGCAGCAGCGGCGCGCCCTGCCACATGATTTCCTGCTCCAGCTCCTGGGGATAAGGGCGGATCGCCATGATGCTTTCGGCGCGGCGCGGGCCCAGCGTGGCGCGCGCGCCATGCACCTCCAGCACGTCCCCATGGACGCGGACGGGATCGATTTCCAGGGCGGCGATTTCACCGATATCGGCCACCAGTTCGGCCACATGGACCAGGGCGCGGCACAGCGCATCACCCTGGCCGGCCAGCGCGCGCCCGACGCGGGTGCGGGCGAGCATGTCGCGCGCCAGCACGGTGTTTAGCGGCGGTAAGCCAACCGCGCGGTCATCCACCACGCGGCCGGCGCTGCCGCCCAGGCCGAAGCTGATGGCGGGACCGAATACCGGGTCGCACTGCATGGCGATGCGCAATGGAAGTGCCTCGCTGGCGGTGTCCGCGGTGGGCGCCAGCGGCAGGCCGTAAGCGGCCATGGCAGCCGCCAGCGCCGCCGGCGGCAGTTCCGCCTGGCCGTCGGCCAGGGCCTGTTCCACCAGCGCGCGCGCAGCCTGGCGCTGCGGCACCGAATGCGCCGGCACCTGGGCCGGAACCTCCACCAGCAAGGCTTGGTTGCGCGAATACTGCACTACCTGGCTGAACGCCCGTACCGCCTTCTCGGGCGTATCGTAACTTGGCAGCCCGGCCGCGGCGAATTCCTGCCGCGCGCCGGCCACCGCTGCGCCGCCCAGCCAGCAGGACAGCACGCAACGGTCGCTTTGCCGCACCAACGGCACCAGGGCTTGCGCCACGCCGGTCCCGGCGGCAGCCGAGGAAGGCGCATGCACCACCAGCAGCGCATCGGCGCCGGCATCGGCCAGCAGCGCCGCGGCGACCGCCGCATGGCGCTCGGCGCCGGCTTCGCCGCCGATATCGAGGGGATTGTCCAGCGCCAGCCCGGCCGGCAACCCGGCGCGCAAGCGCTTGACGGTTTCCGGCGAAAATTGCGCCAGCTTGCCATGCACCCACTGCAGTGCATCGGCCGCCAATTGTCCGGTGCCGCTGCCATTGCTCATGATGGCCAGCCGCTCGCCGCGCACCGGACGCGCCCGCGCCACCGTTTCCACCGCGTCGAACAGGTCGGCCGAGGAATGCACGCGCAGCATGCCGGCGCGGCGGATCACGGCGTCGTATACCTTGTCGTCGCCGTCGCGGCCAGCCTTCAGCACCACCACCGGCTTGCCGCGCGCCGCCAGGCGGGCCGCGGAGATGAACTTGCGGGCACAGGTCACCGTTTCGAGATGCATGATGATGGCGGCCGTATCGTCGTCGGCCGCCAGGTAGTCGAGCACGTCGCCCAGGTCGATGTCGCCGCCCTCCACCAGCGACACCACGCGCGAAAACCCGATGCCATGCTGCCTGGCCCAATCCAGTACCGCCGTCATGACCGACGCCGATTGCGCGACGAAGGCTGTCTTGCCCGGCTTGGCGCCGACGTGGGCCACGCTGGCGTTCAGGCCCGCCAGCGGCGCCAGCAGCCCGATGCCGCCGGGGCCGAGGATGCGCAACAAGTGCGGCCGCGCCGCCTTCATGATTTGCCGGCGGACCGTGTCGCCCACCGGGGTCAGGATGATGGCGCCACGCGTGCCCCTGGCGCCCAGCTCCGCGACCAGCCCCGCCACCGTTTCGGGCGGCGTGCAGACGATCGCCAGGTCCGGCGCGCGCGGCAGGGACGACAGGCGCGGATAGCAGGGAATCCCGCGCAACGCTTCGTACTTCGGGTTGACCGGCCAGATCGCCCCGGCAAAGCCGCTCTCGGCCATATTGTTCATGACCTGGGTGCCCATGCGGTCGGGCCGCAGCGAGGCGCCGAAGATGGCCACCGAGCCGGGCTCGAACAGGCTGTCCATATTCCTGATGCTCATGGCCCCTCCCCTTTTCTTACCAGCGCGAGTAATGGTCCTCCGTCACGCCCGCCAGCTGGGTGACGATGCGTTTGGGTCCTTGCGGGTCGCTGCGTACCCAGCCGCTGAAATGGCCCACCGGCTGGATGTAGCGGCTGGCGGCCAGCAGCAGGTTGCGGTCCTGCCGCCGCGCGCCATCGGGCGTGAAGAACAGTTCCAGCTGGTCGTCTTCGGTGAAGATGTGCCAGCCCTGCATCGGATCGTGCGGATCGAAGATGAAATGGGCCGGTGCCAGCGGCACTACTTCGCCATCGATCCACAACGCGTTCTCGTGTCCGCCGAAATAGCCGGACTGCAGGTTGAAGCCCATTTCCAGGCTGTGCGCGGACGCCCAGCGCCAGGATGTCTCGCGCGCCAGCAAGCCGTTCGAATAATCGAAGCTGGCCACGCCGCCTTCGAGCGGGTATGCGTCGCGGAAGGTGCGCACCTCGCCGCTCAGCGGCATGCCGGGCGATTTCTGGGTGCCATGCAGCGCCCCGCCCTTCACCGGGCCGGTGGCCAGCAGCAGCGGCGCGACCGGCGGCCCCAATTCGGCATCGATTTCCATGTAGGGGCAGCGCAGCGCCAGCCGAAAGCCCCCGCCTTCCACCGGCTCGATGCTGATCTGCGTGCTGCGCGTGCGGAACCAGCTGGCGGCAGCCGCGTGTTCGCCCACGCCGACCGACAGGCGGCCCGGCAAACCATCCTCCGAGAAGTTGGCCATCATGTCGCTGTCGCGGCGGTCGAAAGCGTAAGCGAAGCAGGTGCTGGTCCAACCCAGGTCGACGATGGCGACAGCCGCCATGACCTGTTCCGACGCCAGCGCAACGTAATGCCATTTCTTGTGATGGAAGCGGCGCCACAGGCTGCCGCGCGCGTGCTCGCCCGCCAGCAGGTGCCAGTCGAAAGACCGGGTGGCGCCTGCAAAGCGGCCCAGCTGCGCCATGCCGTCGCTGCCCACCACGCAGGCCGGTGCCGGCGGCAGGCTCATTGCGCCACTCCCTGGGCATCGAACTCCGCCCGCAGCGCGGCGCCGAAGGCGGCAGGCTCGCAGGCTTGCATCTGCACCAGCGGACAGCCGTGCCAGTTGGCCAGGCGCTGCACCGCACCGGCCACGTCGCGCACGAAGCGCTCGCTGACCCGCACGCCCGGCTCCAGCACCAGGTTCTTCAGCTCGAAGATGCCGCCGCGGCGGTGCGCCTTGGCATCGATGCGGCCCACCAGGGCGCCACGGCGCAGGATGGGCAAGGTGAAGTAGCCGTAGCGCCGCTTGTCGGCCGGCGTATAGCATTCCAGGCGGTAGTCGAAACCGAACAAGTCCAGCGCACGGCGGCGGTCCCAAACCACCGGATCGAACGGCGACAGGATGGTGGTCAGCGTCGGCGCCAGGGTGCCGTCGGCGGCCGCCTGCGCCAGGTCGGCCAGCTCGTGGTGGATATAGACGGTATCCTTCCAGCCCTGCACCCGGGCGCGCAGCAGCATGCCTTCCCCGGCCAGCGCTTCCAGGTCCGGGCGCGGCGGCCTGGTGCGGTAATAATCCGCCACCCACGCCGCGCGCGCCAGCCCCAGTGCGCGCACCGTCTTCAAGGCCAGCTCGCGCCGCGTTTCGTCCATGCCGGGCAGGCGGCTGTCGTCCCAGCCGGGCAGCACCCGCTCGGCCAGGTCGTACACGCGCTGGAAGTTGTGGCGGCGCGCGATCATCAGCTTGCCCGCCGTAAACAATACTTCCAGCGAGCGCTTTTCGGGTTTCCATTCCCACCAGCCGCCCCCTTTGCCGTCCGTGCGCTCGAAATCGGCCGACCGCACCGGACCATGGCTGCGGATATGCTGCAGCACGCGCTCGACATCGGCGCGCCGCTCACGCATCCAGTTGACGGAATACTTCCACCCCATCGCGGCCGGATTGACCATGCGGTGGCGCAGCAGGCGGTAATCCTCGATCGGCACGAAGCACGCTTCATGCGCCCAGTATTCGAACAGCGCCCCCTCGGCCAGGTGCTCTTCCAGCCAGGGCTGGGGATAGTCGCCCAGCCGGCTCCACAGCACCAGGTAAGGACTGCGCGCCACCACGTGGATGGTGTCGATCTGCAGCACACCCATGCGGCGAATGGTGTCCAGCACGTCGGCTTTTTGCGCCTTGCGCCGGCGCGGCTGCAACAAGCCCTGGGCCGCCAGGTGCAAGGCGCGCGCGGCGGCCAGGCTGAGGTTCAATTCGGTCAAGACGGTTTCCTGTGGAGGTGGAACGGCTATTCTAATAGTGATTTGGCAGGTTTTCTTGGCATATTGTGAAGGATAGTGGCCTGCTGGCAGCACTGTTCGGTTTTTTTTGCCCCACTGTCCGGGTTTGAGTGCAGAATAAGACTGTGCCGACTTCTACCGCCCGCCAGATTTTGCGCAAGCTGTATCGCATGATACTGTTGCCCTCGTTCACACTGGTTTTGCTGGTGATCATGTGGGCGGACGTGTATTACCAGGTGCAGCAGGAAGCGGCCAGCGCCCATTACGATGCCGTGCAGCACAGCCATTCGCTGGCGCGCACGCTGGCCGAGCATTCCAGCCATCTGCTGCGCCAGGGCGACCATGCGACGCAGCTGTTCAAGCTCAAGTTCGAGGAAACCGACGGCAGGCTGCGCCTGCCCGAATTCAGCAGGCGTGGCGGCTTGCTCGATTCGGTCATGCCGGCCCGCCTCGAATTGCCGATCGCCCTGATCGATGCCGACGGCATGCTGGTCGACAGCATGCATGGCGCCTTCCACAGCAACTTTGCCAACCAGAGTTTCTTCAAGACCTTGTCCACGACGGCCGGCGACGCGGCCCTGGTGACCAACCCGATGGTGGACCCGATCACCAAAAAATGGCAGATCCAGATCGCACGCCGGCTGGACGACCGCAGCGGCAACTTTGCCGGCGTGATCGTGCTGATGATCGACCCGGCCTACTTCGTCGAGGACTACGACCGGCTGCACGTCGACGAAGGCGGGCTGGTGATGCTGATCAGCCGCGATACCGGGCTGGCGACCGGCCGCATCGACGAAAAGGTGTTCATCACCGACACCATCGACTTTGTGGCGCCCGCCGATCCGGTGCGCTCCCCGGAGGAATTGCTGCTCAAGACCCCGGTCGACAAGGTCGAACGCATTTACGGCTTCCGCGACATGCCGCGCTATTCGCTCACGGCAGTGGTGGGCGATGCCAAGGTCCACGCCCTGGCCAAGTTCCGCAACCAACAGCGCCTGTACTATATGGTCACCACCCTCATTTCGCTGGTGGTGCTTGCCTTCGGTTTCCTGCTCACGCAACAGTCGCGCCGCCTGCGCGAAAGCATGCGCGAAGCGACCGAAGCGCGCGAGAAACTGCACGCCGCGGTCGACGCCAGCCTGGATGCCCTGTTCCTGATGAAGGCATGCCGCGGCGGCAACAGCGGCGGGGACATCGTCGACTTCATGCTGGTCGACCTGAACGAGCGCGGCGCGCGCATCCTCGGTTATCCCGCCAGCGAAGCACTGGGCAAGCGCATGGGCGAGATGCTGCCGCAGTGGCGCAGCGAAGGCCTGTTCGACAAATGCATGCGCGTGATGCAAACCGGGGAACCGCTGGAAGAGGAATTCGAGTCGACCGTCTTTGGCGAGGCGCTGTGGCTGCGGCACCAGATTGTCGCGATCGAGGATGGCGTCGCCGTTACCGCACGCAACATCACCGAACGCAAACGCTCGGAACTGGCAGTACGCCAGAACCAGGCGGAGCTGCAGGCGGTCAACGACGCTTCCCCACTTGGCCTGATTCGCGCCGACCAGGATGGCAAATGTACTTACGTCAACCGCACCTTCGAAGCCATCACCGGCATGGGGCGCGACGCGGCACTGGGCGATGGCTGGTTCGACGCCGTGCACCCCAACGACCGCGAAATGCTGCGCGCTTCGCTGCGCCACCTGAACCAGACGCAGCAAGCGTTCCAGGAAACGCTGCGCTGCGTGCACCCGGACGGCAAGATCGTCTGGACGTCGATCAAGGTAGCGCCGATCGTGATCGACAACGCGATCGCCGGCTACGTCGGCACGCTGGACGACATCACGCTGGTGCGCAAATCCGTCATGGCCCTGCGCGAAAGCGAGTCGCGCCTGCGCACCATTGCCGACACCCTGCCTGCGATGGTGGCCTATGTCGATTTCGAGGAAATCTACCGCTTCCACAACCTCGCTTATGAACGCGAATTCAGCAAGAGCGGACTGCAGGTGACCGGCCGCACCGTGCTCGAAACCGTGGGCGCGAAGCGCTACGCCATGCTGCAACCTTACATTGCGCGCGCCCTGGCCGGTGAAACGCTGACCTTTGAAGAGGAAGACGACAGCGACGACTACCCGCGCACCTACGAGGTGGTCTACATTCCGCAACTGGACGAGGACGGCATGACCGTGGTCGGCTTCCACGTCATGCGGCAGGACGTGACGGCGCAGAAGCGCGAGAAGCAGCACTTGCTGCGCCTGTCCCAGGTCGACGCGCTGACGGGCTTGACCAACCGCGCCGGCTTCCTGCAAAAGCTCAACGACGCCATGGTTGCCTGCCGCGAGAGCGGCAGCTTGATGGCGGTGATGTATCTCGATATCGACCGTTTCAAGCCGGTCAACGACACCTACGGCCATGCCGTGGGCGATGCGCTGCTCAAGGCTTTTTCGGCACGCCTGTCCAACACCGTGCGCGCCAGCGACACGGTGGCGCGCCTGGGCGGCGATGAATTCACCATCATCATGGACCGTATCTCCAAGCCAGAAGATGCCGCCGCCACCGCGTCCAAGATCGTGCAGGCCATGCAGCATCCCTTCGAGCTCGATGGGGTATTGGCGAACGTCTCCACCAGCATCGGCCTTACTTACTACCGCGACGAAGAGCTCAGCCCGGCCGAATTGCTGAAGCGGGCCGACCTGCTGCTGTACGAGGCGAAACAGGCCGGCCGCAACACCTTCCGCAGCGGCGCGGCCATTGCGCAACTGCGCCCGTCGAACGCGGCCTGACCGGGATCAAGACATCGGCCTGCCGTTTGCGCTATATTTGCGCTTCCCACGCCCAGCTTTACATCTCATGCGCCTGCTGCACACTTCCGATTGGCATCTTGGCCAATCGCTGCATAATTTTGAACGCCATTACGAGCACCAGCGCTTCCTGGACTGGCTGCTGGACACCATCGTGTCCGAGCAGGCCGACGCCCTGCTGGTGGCGGGCGATATTTTCGACAATGCCAACCCGTCGGCGGCCTCGCAGCGCCAGCTGTACACCTTCCTGCAGCAAGCCCGCGCCCGCGCGCCGCAACTGGATATTGTCGTCATTGCCGGCAACCACGATTCGCCCGGCAGGCTCGAGGCGCCCGGACCGCTGCTGGAAGTGCACGGCACCACCGTGATCGGCTACCCGCACCGCGATGCCGACGGCAATATCGCGCTGGAGCGCATGCTGGTGCCACTGACCCGCAAGGATGGCTCGGTTGCCGCCTGGGTGCTGGCCGTGCCTTTCCTGCGCCACGGCGACGTGCCGCGTCCGGCGCCGCCCGCGGGACAGGCCGCCGGGTCCGGTGCAGCCCCCGCCGACGCCGATGGCAACACGCCAGGCGCCCCGCAGCCGGACCCTTACCTCGCCGGCATCGCCGAGTTGTACCGCCAGGCGCTGGAACTGGCGGCCGCCCGCGCCGCCGACGGCCAGGCCATCGTCGCCATGGGCCATTGCCACATGGTCAACGGCACCATGTCGGCCGACTCCGAGCGCCGCATCGTGATCGGCGGCACCGAGATGCTCCCCACCGGCATTTTCCCGGCGCCGATCGCCTACGCGGCGCTGGGCCATCTGCACCTGGCGCAGCAGGTCGGTCCGCATGCACACATCCGCTACTGCGGCAGCCCGATCCCCTTATCGTTCGCGGAGACCAGGTACCCGCACCAGGTGCTGCGCATCGACCTGGATGGCGCCCAGGTGCGCGAGATCGCCCCGCTGCCCATCCCGCGGGCGGTCCAGCTGCTGCGCATCCCCGACCAGCCAGCCCTGCTCGACGACGTGCTGGCCGCCCTGGCGGCGCTCGAATTGCCCGACGCGCCAGCCGAACAGCAACCCTTGCTGGAAGTGCGCGTGCGCCTGGAAGCGCCGCAACCGGGCCTGCGCGCCCGTATCGAAGAAGCGCTGCAAGGCAAGCCGGTCCGCCTGGCCAAGATCGAGACCTCCAGCGCCACCCGCCGCTCGCTCGATGAAGCCGCCGTGTCGCTCGACCAGTTGGCCTCCCTGCAGCCGGACGACATTTTCAAGCGCCTGTACCAGCAGCGCTTTGGCAGCGAGGTGCCGGCCGAACAACTGGCCGCCTTTGCCGAACTGGTGCAGCCATGAGGGTGCTTCGGATCGCCGGCAAGAACCTTGCCTCCCTGGCCGACGAATTCTCGGTCGACTTTACCGCCCAGCCACTGGCCGAAGCCGGCCTGTTTGCCATCTGCGGCCCCACCGGCGCCGGCAAGAGCACCCTGCTCGACGCCCTGTGCCTGGCGCTGTACGACGACACGCCGCGCCTGCACAAGGCAGTGGGCAAGACACCCGACGTGGGCGACCCGGTTTCTTCGCAAGACCCGCGCACCTTGCTGCGGCGCGGTGCCGCCGAAGGCTGGGCCGAAGTCGATTTCGTCGGCAACGACGGCGAATCCTATCGGGCCCGCTGGAAAGTGTGGCGCGCCCGCAGCAAGGCGGCCGGCGCCTTGCAGCCCAGCGCCATGTCGCTGCAAAAGCTGCCCGGGCTGCAGCCGCTGGGACACACCAAGACCGAGGTGATGGCGGAAATCGCCCAGCGCACGGGCTTAAGCTTCGAACAATTCACGCGCGCGGTGCTGCTGGCGCAAAACGAGTTTTCCGCCTTCCTCAAGGCGGCGGACGACGAGCGCGGCGCCTTGCTGGAAACCCTGACCGGCAGCGCCATCTACAGCGATATCTCCAAGCGCGCCTTTGAACGCTGGCGCGCCGAGGAACTGGCGCTGAAAACCCTGACGGCCGGCCTGGCGAACCAGCAGCCGCTAGCGCCCGACCAGCGCGCCGACATCGCCGCCCAGGCGGAAGCGGCCGAAGCGGCGCTGCACGCTTGCGCGCAGCGCATGACGGCACTGGAAGCGGAGCTGCGATGGCACCAGCAGGCCGAGCGCCTGGCAACAGCGGTCCGGCATGCGCGCGAGCACTGCCACCAGAGGCAACTTGAATCCGATGCGGCGGCCGCGCGCCGCGCCACGCTGGCCCGGCTGGATGCCATCCAGCCGGCGCGGGCGCTGGACGACGAGGTGGTCCGGCTTGCCGCCGAACGCGCCGCGACGCAAGCTGCGATCTCGCTCGCCGAGCAGGAAGCCGAGCGTACCCGCCTGGCGCTCGAAGTACTCACCGGCGATGTCCAGCAGGCCATGGCGGCGCTGGCCGAGGCCGAAAGCGCGCAACACGCCGCGGCGCCGCTGCTGGACCAGGCGAAAGCCCTCGATACGCGGCTCGAATCATTGCGCGCCGCCGCCAGCCAGGCCGCCGCTGCGCGCGACGCCGCCAGCGGCGCCGACGCGGCGGCACTGGCCGCCCTGCGCGCGCAGGAAGCGCAGCAGCAGGCGCTGGCGCGCGAAACCGAAGCCGGCAGGCAATGGCTGGCGGCCCATGAACCTTGGGCCGCGCTGGCCCGCGACTGGCCCCGCTGGGACGTGCTGTTCGCACAAGCCGGCCAGCAAGCCGCGCGCGCCGAGCAACAATCGCAAGCGTTGGCCGCCGCGCAGTCGGCAGCCGCCCGTCAACGGCAGGACGAGGCACACGCCCGCAGCAGCCTGGAAGCGGCCACCGAACGCCTGAACCAGGCCCAGGCCCAGCGCGAGCTGGCCATCAAGGCGCTCGCTGGTGTCGATGCCGACAGCATTGCCCTGCAGCGCAAGGAGCTGGAGCAGCGCCGCGCCCTGCTGGCCGACGCCGGTTCGGCCTGGCAGGACTTGGCCCAACTCACCGAGCGCCAGCGGGATCTGACCGCGCGCAGCGCCGCCCTGCAGGCGGCCCGCGACAGCGCGCACACGCAGGTGGCCGCCGCGCGCGAAGCCAACCTGGCGCTGGTCGCCGCCTCGGCCCAGGCCGAGCGCTCGCTGAAACTGGCGGAAGCTGCCACCGGCGAGAGCGTCGAAAAACTGCGCGGCGCGCTGCAGGACGATACACCCTGCCCGGTCTGCGGTTCGCACCAGCACCCGTACCGCCACGAAGACGGGGCGCTGCGCGCCATGCTGGCGCAGTTGCAGGCCGAAGTCCACGATTGCCGCGACAAGCTGCAACGCCATGTGAAGCTTGAGGCCGAGCAGCAGGCACGCCTGCAGTCCAGCGTCGAACAGCTTGCCGCCATCGGCGCCGAGCAGCACGGCGCCGCCGCGGCGCTTGCCGCCGCCCAGGACCGCTGGCAATCGGCCAGCGCCGCGCTGGGCGCCCAGCAGCACGCCACCGCGCCGGCCGCGCAGCCGGCCATGCCTGCCCCCGCCGCCTCCCCGCCGCCCGGCGCGCCCGACGTCGATGTGCCGGCCTGGCTGGCGGCACAAGGCGCCGAGCTGCAAGCCGCACTGCGCGCGCTGGAAACCAAGGAGCAAGCCTACCGCCAGGCCACCCGCACCCGCGACGTCGCCCAAACCGCCTGCGAGCAAGCGGCCGCCGAATGCGGCCGCCATCAGCAAGCGCTGTCCACCGCCCAGACCGCGCTCGCGCAATCCCTCGCACAGGCGCAGGCGCTCGACAGCCAACGCATCGACACCGCCCTGCAAATCGCCAACCTGCTCGACCAGCTGGACGCCCCCCAGGCGCGCGCCGGTTGGCAAGACGAATGGAAGGCAAGCCCCGCCCGCTTCCACGAGCAGCGCGCACGCGACAGCAGGCTATGGCAGGCGCAGCGCCAGGCAGCCGACGAACGGGCCGCCGCCAGCGCCGCGCTGGAAGTCGAATTGCAAGCGCTGCGCGCCGCCCGGGAACGCAGCGCCGCCGACGCGCGCAGCGCGCAAGCCGCCGCCGGCGCCGCCCAGGCGGCGCTCGCCGCCGCCACAGCCGAACGGCAAGCGCTTTGGCAGGGCCGCCCCGCGCGCGAAGTGGAAGCGGGACTGCGCGCCGCCATCGACGGCGCCCGCGCGGCACTCCAGGCGCGCCAGGAGTCCGCCCAGCAGGCGGCCCAGCAGCGCACCCGCGCCGACGAAGCCCATGCCCAGGCCCGCCAGCGGCTTGCCGCGCTGGATGCCGCAGCCAAAGGCGCCTCCGCACGCCTGCAAGACTGGCTATCCGGCCACCAGGCAGCCGGCATCGACAGCCTGGATGCGCTGCGCGCCCTGCTCGCCCACTCGCAGCAAGCCATCCGCGAGGAACGCACCGCCCTGCAGGCCATCGACCAGGCCCTGGCTTCGGCCAAGGCGGTGCTGGCCGAACGCGAAGGGCAGCATGCCGCCCACCTGGCCGGCGCGGCGCAAGGCGAACCGCGCAGCGCCGCCGAACTCGAACCGGCGCTCGCCATACTGCAAGGCGAAAGCAAGCAAGCCCACGACCGCGCCGCCGCCCTCAAGCTGCAATTGGCGCAGGACGATGCCCGGCGCAAGGCCGCACAAGCCCTGCTGGAAAACATCGCCCGCCAACAGGAGATCGAACGGCGCTGGGCGCAGCTGAGTGAATTGATCGGCTCCGCCGACGGCAAGAAATTCCGCAATTACGCCCAGCAATTCACCCTGGAGGTGCTGCTCGGCTACGCCAACGCCCACCTGGCGCAACTGGCCCCGCGCTACCAGCTGGAACGCATCGACAACCCCGCCCAGCCTTCGCTCGGCCTGCTGGTACGCGACCTCCATATGGCCGATGAAAAGCGCTCGGTGCACTCCTTGTCCGGCGGCGAATCCTTCCTGGTATCGCTGGCGATGGCGCTCGGCCTGGCCTCGCTCTCGTCCAACCGGGTGCGCGTCGAATCGCTGTTCATCGACGAGGGCTTCGGCAGCCTGGATGCGGAAACCCTGCGCGTGGCCATGGACGCACTGGATGGTTTGCAGTCGATGGGAAGGAAAGTGGGCGTGATCTCCCACGTGCAGGAAATGACCGAGCGGATCGCCACCCGGATCATGGTGCAGCCCGCCGCCAACGGCCGCAGCGCGGTGTCAGTCGCTTGAACGCCAGTTGCGCTCATCCTGCTCGACCCGCACCATTTCCCAACCCAGCTCGCGTCGGATCTGCTGCGGGTCGGGCAACGGGCGCCGCTCTTCCCGGCGCGATTGCAGCCAGATGCGCACTGCTTCCTTGCTTGGTTGCTTGGGCTGGTCCATCGTAAACCTCCATCGGCGTGACGGTCATCCCTTCAACGCAGGATATGGGGGCCAGTTGACCGAAGGCGGCGATCAATTTGTTATCATGTGTAAATGGGAATCGGCGCCATCACATCGTCCAGCATTGCGCCGCAGGCCGGTGCGCCTGCGTCCAACCCGGCACGCGCCGCGACCGCCCAGCAGGAATTCTCCCCCGAAGATCAAGCCAGAATCGACCAGCTGAAGGCGCGCGACCTCGAAGTGCGCCAGCATGAACAAGCCCATTTGGCCGCGGCGGGCGGGCTGGCGACGTCCGGCGCCAGCTATACCTATGAGCGGGGCCCCAATGGCGTGAACTATGCCGTGGGCGGCGAAGTCAATATCGATACCTCGCCGGGGCGCACGCCGGAAGAAACCCTGGAAAAGGCCCGCCAGATCCAGGCCGCCGCCCTGGCGCCCGCCGAGCCGTCGAGTGCCGACCGCAGCGTCGCGGCGCGCGCCGCCCAGATGCAACAGCAAGCCCAGGCTGAAATTTCAGCCAAGCAACAGGAACTCCAACGCGGCTATGGGCTTTCCGAACGGCAAACGACCATCGATATCTTTGCCTGATAAAATCGTCCTTTTGCCCGGAGTCCGGACGATGTTCTTGAAAGCCCCACGTACCCTGACGTTCAAGTGCGCCAAATGCGCCAAAGCCGTGAAAGTTGCATTACAGAAAACTTCTGCATGCTCCCACATTACGCCGTACTATGGTGTCTGCACTTGCGGCGAAGTGAAGCTGCATGCCACCGGCGCCCCGGAAGCAGTCAAGTCCTACCTGGAATCGAATGGCTTATGGACGCACCATCATTGATAAACCTCAAGAAAATCCGGAACTTGCCGTTGTAGGGATAGTTGCCCTTAAAGGTTTCCTATCATGAACTTTCTGAATTCCATTGGACCGCGCCAGTTCCAGAACACTTCGCCCTCCCCCGCCGCCGCGCAGCAGGAGAGCAAGGCGACCCGCGCCAATGCGGTCAAGGACGTGACTTCCGGCAGCGCGGTTTCGCTGTCCAGCAATGCGGTCGACCTGCAAAAGCGCGTCGACAGCCTGGGCAACAAGACCGTCGACATGGCCCAGGACCTGATTGGCAGTTTTGCAAAAAGCTTGCTTGGCGACAATGCCAAGGGCGCCTCGATTTCCTTCGATTCGGTCGCGCTGGAAACGAACGCCAGTTTCGCGGCCGGCGTCCTGCATGCGGAAGGCAGTGGCGGCGTGACCGACGCCCTGGGCTTCAGCCTGAGCGAAGATTCCCATTTCCTCGGCAAGGGCACCATCACGACCGCCGATGGCCGCAAGCTGAATTTTGAAGTGGAAATCCAGTACGAATCGCGCACGACCGCCGCCGCGGCCTCGTCACGCCGCAAGGAACTGGCCGACCAGAATCCGGCCATGCCATTGCCGGAAGTGGAATTCCCGGACATCGATTTCCCGGGCAGCCTGGCCGACCTGTTCCGCCTGATGGACCGCAATATCAGTGCGACCGTCCAGCAACTGACGGAGAACGGTGAGCAAAACGAGGCCGGCGACCTGACCATGCGCCTGCTCAAGCTGGTCGATGCCGAAGCGCCGCTGGAATCCTACCTGCCGCCGAACGCCAGCGAAAAGGCGCGTGCCTACGGCCGCCTGCAGGCCGAACCGGGCCAGGCCGCCGAGCTGGCCCATGCCGCCAAGGCTGCGCGCGACAGCGAGATCGACCCGCCCGACGACGCCATCGATCCCCCGTCGATCGATATCGATCCGCCGTCGACCGAGATTGATCCACCCTCGACCGACATCGATCCGCCGTCGACCAAGATTGATCCGCCATCGACCGACATCGATCCGCCGTCGGCCCGCATCGACCCGCCGTCGGTCGCGATTGATCCACCGTCGACCGAGATCGATCCCCCTTCGACCGAGATCGATCCGCCCGCCTCGGCCTGAACACCGGCGCCGGGCCCAGCCCGCGTATAATGGCAGCCTCCTGACGAAACCGCCTTTTCAGGCGGTTTCGCCGTTTACAGATTCGCGACTATGCAAGAAATCCACTGGACAGAAAATGGCGAGCAGCGCTCGGCGCGCTGGCATTCCGAAGCAGGCAACCCGCCGCCCAAGCGCGTGCAGGTGGCTGACGACACGATGAACGCCGACGTCGCCTACCGCCTCGCCTGCGAAGGCACCGCCCTGCTGTGGCGCGGCGACTTCCAGAATGCGCGCCAACTGCTGCAAGCCCTGGCGCGCCGCGCCGACCACCGCCACGGCCGCAAGGGCCGCAAGCCGGCTGCCGCCAAGACGCCTGCCAACGCCACCGAAGCCTTCCATCTGCACCGCCAGGCCCAGTCGCAACGCGCCCGCACCCTGGCAATGCTGCTGATTCCTTTCGAGCCCGGCTACCGCATCCCATTGCGCCGCGCGCCCGACGTGGCACTGGCCTGCAATGAAGCCTATGGCCGTGGCGAAGACGCTTTTGTGATTTCCCTGCGCGAGCTGCAAGGCTTGATCGGCGCCCACGAATGGCGCAAGGCTGGCGTCCCCGTGGCCGCGCTGGGCGAACGCATCCACCCGCATTACGGCGTCTTTTCGCCGGTGCGCGGCGAGTACGTACAACTGGTGGCCGATGCGCCGCTGCCAAAAGGTGCGGCCGAACTGGCGTTCGATATCGGCGCCGGCACCGGGGTGTTGTCCGCCGTGCTGGCCAAACGCGGCGTCAAACGCGTCGTCGCGACCGACATGGACCGCCGCGCCCTGCGTTGTGCCCGCGACAACCTGTCGCGCCTGATGCTGGATGGCCAGGTCGAATTGCTGGAAGCCGACCTGTTCCCGCCCGGCCAGGCGCCGCTGGTGGTGTGCAACCCGCCATGGGTGCCGGCCCGCCCGAATTCTTCCGTCGAGCACGCGGTGTACGACCCGGACAGCCGCATGCTGCGCGGCTTCCTGGGCGGCTTGAAAGCCCACCTGGCACCCGGCGGCGAAGGCTGGCTGATCCTGTCCGACCTGGCGGAACACCTCGGCCTGCGCTCGCGCGCCGAACTCGAGCAATGGATTGCCGCAGCCGGCCTGAAAGTGCTGGGCCGCCTCGATGCCCGTCCGGTCCACCCCAAGGCCAGCGACGCCAGCGATCCCCTGCATGCCGCGCGATCGGCCGAGGTCACGTCGCTGTGGCGGCTGGGCGCCGCATAAATTCGACCTTGCGGAACCGCGATGGGCGAGCTATAATGCTTGCCTCAGACGCGGGGTGGAGCAGTCTGGCAGCTCGTCGGGCTCATAACCCGAAGGTCA
>CBFGQI010000026.1:0-47049 GCA_965650885.1 uncultured Oxalobacteraceae bacterium | reverse complement strand
ACCGCATGTTCCTGGTCTTCGTGGCCGTGGCGGCGGGCATGGTGCTGATCAGCCTCGCGGGGAAACGCGATGGCGAGGCGAAGGCGATGGTCGTCGACCGGCAACTGTTCCGTGTCGACCGCGGATTCGCGATCGGTTCCGCTGTGGTGTGCGTGCTGCTGGCCGCCATCTACGGGGCACTGTGGTAAGCGGCCAGGGAAGCCGCGCGGCAAACCAAAACAAATTACAAACTCGGAGAAGACTACATAATGAAGCAAAAGAAGATCAGCTTGCTGGTTCGTTCCTTATTCCTGATCCCCGCCATCCCGGCTGCCTTCGCGCAACAGGCCGAAGAGCCGAGCGTGCAGCAGGTGACCGTGTCGGGCATCCGCGCCTCGGTGCGCAGCGCGCTGAGCGTCAAGGAGAATTCCAACAGCATCGTGGAAGTGGTGGCATCGGAAGATATCGGCAAGCTGCCCGACACCACCATCGCCGAATCGCTGGCCCGCCTGCCGGGCCTGGCCGCCGGCCTGGATCGCGGCAATGCCAGCCAGATCGTGGCGCGCGGCATGGGCGAACGCTTCATCGGTGCCACCCTGAATGGCCGCGAGCTGGCCTCGTCGGAACCCAACCGCGCCGTGCGATTCGAACAGTTCCCGTCCGAATCGCTGTCGGGCGCCATCGTCTACAAGACCCAGAATGCCGACCTGGTGGAAGGCGGCGTCGCCTCCAGCATCGACCTGCAAACCGTGGCGCCGCTCAAATACAACGGCCGCCAGGCTTCCCTGAAAGCCGACGCCCTTTACTACGAGCAGGCGCGCGACCTCGATACCAGGGCCGTGCGGCCGCGCCTGGGCGGCATCTACATCGACCAGTTCGCCGACAAGAAGGTCGGCGTGGCGATGGCCTTCAGCTACCAGAAACAGCCTTCGGTGGAAAAGCGCAAGAACCACTGGGGCTTCAACGAAGACCACTCCGCCGACCTGAATGGCGACGGCAAGGTCGACAAGACCCCGTGGGGCTTTGAGACCGAGATCAAGCGCGGCACCAATGAGCGCGGCAGCGTCCTGGGCAAGGTGGAATGGAAAGCCAGCCCGGATGCGCAGGTCACCGCCGACGTCTATTACGCCAAAAACAATATCCGCGAGCCGGCCATGTCGCACTGGACCGGCGACCTGGGCAACTGGGACGGGTGGCAGAGCGCCAATTACTCGAACGCCGACATCCGCAACGGTTACGTGGCCGGCGCCACCGTCACCGGTGTCGGCCTGACCACCAACAGTACGCTGTGGACGCAGGACATGGACAACTTCGCCGCTGGCCTGAACGGCAAGTTCACCGTCGGCGAATGGAAGGTCGATGCGGACGTCGCCACCTCGACGGCCGGCCGCGACAGCCAATGGCGCGACGTGCGCCAGTTCGCCCTGAACAGCGGCACCATCAAATGGTCTTTCACCGGCGACGAGCGCCAGGACTTCACTTTCAGCCATGATTCCGGCAACCCGGCAGCCTTCGGCAACCCGACCCTGTACGTCGACACCGACGGCCATATCGACGACCGCCTGAACTCCGCCCAACTGAGCGCCTGGCGTCCGCTCGATGCCGGTGTGGTCAGCCGCATCAAGTTCGGCGCCCGTTTCGCCGACCGCGAAAAGAAGTACCGCCAGACCACCTGGAACCTGCCGGCCACCACCGCCATCCCGGCGTCGGCCTACGAGACGGTGAACGTGGCAGGTTTCGCGCCCTTCATCGTGCTGAAGGACTTCATGGGCGCCACCACCAGCATGTGGGGCGCGGGCGCATTCAGCCCGGACGGCCGCACCCAGACTGCCAACGACCTGCTGGCCGGCTGGAAGGTCAAGGAAAAGAACAGCAGCGTCTACGCCCAGGCCGACCTGGAAGGCGAATTGTTCGGCAAGACTTTCCGCGGCAATGCCGGCGTGCGCGTGGTGCATACCTCGCAGACCGGCAGCGGCATGGAATCCATCAATGGCGCGGCACCGACCGCGGCGGAAGGCGGCGCATCCTACACCCGCGTGCTGCCAAGCATGAACCTGATCTTCAACCTGGACCAGGCGCAAAAGCAGCAAATCCGCTTCAGCGTGGCGCGTGCCATGTCGCGTGCCCCGATGGATGAAATGCGCGCATCGCGCCAGCTGTCGATGGACACCAACCCCGGGTCGCAGCAGCCGATCACCGGCAGCGCCGGCAATCCGGGGCTGTTGCCGATGATGTCGAACCAGGTCGACCTGTCCTGGCAGTATTACTTCGACAAGGGTTCGCTGCTGTCGGCCGGTGTGTTCTACAAGAAGGTGTCCGACTACATCGGCATCACCACCGACGCCACCACCGTCAACGGCCGCGCCGCATCCCTGACCCGCTCCGTCAATGGCGAAGGCGGCAACGTCAAGGGTATCGAACTGGTGGCGCAGCACGCCTTTACCAGCCTGCCGGCGCCATTCGACGGCCTCGGCGTGGCGGCGAATTATTCATACAACGACAGCGACATCAAGGAATACACCAACAACTACCCGATGGTGGGCCTGATGAAACATAACGGCGGACTGACCCTGTGGTACGAAAAGTCCGGTTACGAAGCACGCCTGTCGGCCAACTACCATAGCGCCTTCGTGCGCATGCCGCGCTGGAATGCCGGCTACATGATCGAAAACCCGTCCGAAACCTATGTCTCGGCCAGCTTCTCGAAGTGGCTGACGCCGCAACTGCAAGTGCGCCTGGGCCTGGACAACATCACCAACCAGAAGGTGGTCGAGACCCAGTCAAACAATCCGTACATGCAGAACGTGATGGAATACGGCCGCCGCTACAACCTCGGCCTGAGCTACAAGTTCTGATGGGAGGCGCGCCAATGATCCGCAACACGCTATGCCTGGCAGCGCTGGCCCTGTGCCACGCCGCGCAGGCGGGGCAAGTGCTGGCAGTCGATGCCAGCGCGCCCGCGCCGGGGCCCACGACCGGCCATATCAGGATGGGCACGGCCGTGGCACCCGGCGGCCACGTCCTGGGTATCAACAACCAGTACCTGACCCGTGACGGCCAGCCCTGGCTGCCGGTGATGGGCGAGTTCCATTACACGCGCAGCCCGGCCGAGAGCTGGGAATCCGAACTGGCCAAGATGAAGTCGGCCGGCATCGATGTGGTGGCCAGCTACATCATCTGGAACCACCACGAGGAAAGCGAAGGGAAGTTCAACTGGCGCGGCAACCGCGACCTGCGGCGCTTCATCCAGCTGGCCCACAAGGCGGGGCTGGAAGTCTGGATACGCGTCGGTCCCTGGTCGCATGCCGAAGTGCGCTATGGCGGCATCCCGGACTGGGTGGTCGATGCCATGCCGACGCGCCAGGACGACCCGCAATACTTGAAGTACGTCGACCGCTTCTACCGCGAAATCGCGCGCCAGGTGGATGGCTTGCTGTGGAAGCAGGGCGGTCCGGTGATCGGTGCCCAGATCGAAAACGAGTACAACCTCGCCGGGCCGGGCAAGGGTGCCGGCCATATCGCCACGCTGAAGGGCATGGCGGTCAAGGCTGGGATCGACGTGCCGTTCTATACCGTGACGGGCTGGGACCACACGCTCTACCCGTCGGGGGAAGTGGTGCCGGTCTTCGGCGGTTACCAGGACGAGCCATGGGCCACCAGCACGCGCGAGCTGGCGCCGAAGGAAACTTATGCCTTCCGCTTTGACACGCGCGTCAGCGGCGACCTGGGCGCGCAAACCCGCGCCACGCAGAAAGGCACGGCGGAAACCGATATGCACCTGACGCCATTCCTCGGCGCGGAATACGGCGCGGGCCTGCCGGCCATGTACCGCCGGCGCACCCTGGTCACGCCGGACGACATCGCGTCCACCTTGCCGGTGCAGATGGGATCGGGCGTCAACCTGATGGGTTATTACATGTTCCATGGCGGCCGCAACCCGGTCGGCATGACGACCCTGGAAGAGAGCACGCGCAGCGGCGGCTACAACGACACGCCCGCCATCAATTACGACTTCAACGCGCCGCTCGGGCCGGACGGCCAGCAGCGCGACGTGCTGGCCTACCTGCGCCCCTTCCACTATTTCATGAACGATTTCGGCGCGCGCCTGGCGCCGATGACCGTTCGCAAGCCGACGGTGGTGCCGGCCGATCCGGCCGACCTGTCGGCGCCACGCTGGGCGGTGCGCAGCAAGGGCGAGCAAGCCTTCCTGTTCTATAACGGCTACATCCGCCAATATGCGTTGCCGGCGCAGAAACAGGTGCAGTTCTCGCTGCAACTGCCGGCGGGCAATGTGACCCTGCCGCGCCAGCCGGTTGATATCGCGGCAGGCAGCTACTTCTTCTGGCCGGTCAATTTCGACCTGGACGGTCATCGGCTCAGTTACGCCACGGCGCAACCGGTAGCGCGGCTGGAACGCGGCAAGGCCGGCAGCGTCTTCGTCTTCGCGGCGCAGGACGGGGTCGCCCCCGAGTTCGCGTTTGACGCGTCGGTGCGCGCCTGCATCAAGGCGCCGCGCGCCCGCCTGGCCGATACGGCGGGCGCGGTCGTGGTGGAAGGTGTGCAGCCTGGAATGGACGCGGCCTTGACCCTCGATTGCGCGGGCAGGAAGCCGGTGACGGTGTTGGTATTGTCGCAGCAACAGGCGCGCCAGCTGGCCATCGGCCAACTGCAGGGAGAACGCCGCCTGGTCGTCACCGACAGCCAGGCGCATTTTGCGGATGGCAAGCTGGTGTTGCGTTCGGCCGGCAAGCCGGCTTTCCGCGCCGCCGTATTCCCGGCCATGCCGCTCCCGCTCAAGGGCAGCGCAGCACTCAAGGTGGGCGGCAAGGAGGGCATTTTCCAGGTGGTCGAGGCAACGCTGCCGGCGCAAAGCGTGGCCGTGTCAACCCGCCAGCTGCGCGCGGCACAGCCGGTACCGCCGGTCAAGATCGGCGGCAACGCCAAGGCCGCCGTGCAGCCAGACCCGGAAGCATTCGGCAATTCCGCCGCGTGGGAACTGTCGCTCGGCACGACGCGGCCGAAGGGCGTCGATTCGGCGTTGCTGGAAATCGACTTTGTCGGCGACGTGGCGCGCCTGTTCGAGGGCACGCGCATGGTCGACGACTGGTATTACAACGGCCAGCCATGGCAATTCGCCCTGCATAACCTGCCGGCGCGCGACAAGGCGGCGCTGAACCTGACCGTGCTGCCGCTGCGGGCCGATGCGCCGATCTACCTGCCGAAGGAGCACCGTCCCGCGTTCAACGGCCAGGCACAATTGGCGGAATTGCGCGGCGTGAAGGTAACGCCGGTGTATCGTATCGAAATTGGCCATTGAAAGGAGTTCTAGCATGGCATCTGCATTGAAAATCGGCTTGGTTGGACTGGGCAAGATCGCGGTCGACCAGCATATCCCCGCGATCCGCGGCAACCAGGGCTTGGAGCTGGTGGCGGGCTGCTCGCCGGCCAGCGCGCCGGAAGGTGTGTTGCGTTACCCGGACATGGGCGCCATGCTGGCGGCCCATCCCGAAATCCAGGCGGTCGCGATCTGCACGCCGCCGCAGGTGCGCCACAAACTGGCGTGCGAAGCCATCGCCGCCGGCAGGCACGTATTCCTGGAGAAGCCGCCGGCCGCCACGCTGGGCGAGGCAGCCGCGATCGCAGCCATGGCGGCGCAGCATGGCGTGACGGCGCTGGCAGGCTGGCATTCGCGTTTCGCGCCCGGCGTGGAAAGTGCCCGCAACTGGATGCTGGCGCGGCCCATCAAGTCGGTGCAGATCCGCTGGAAGGAAAATGTGCGGCAATGGCACCCGGGCCAGAAATGGATCTTTGAAGCCGGCGGCATGGGCGTTTTCGATCCCGGCATCAACGCGCTGTCGATCCTGACCCGGCTGCTGGGCGGCGCGGCGCTGGTGCGCAAGGCGGCCCTGCACGTGCCGTCCAACTGCAGCGCTCCGATCCGGGCCGAGCTCGACATGGTGGCCGGGCAGGGTTTCCCAATCGACGCCGAGTTCGACTTCCTGCAGCTGGGCCAGCAAACCTGGAGCATCCTGGTCGAGTCGGTGGCCGGCGACACCATGGCCCTGCACCTCGGCGGCCGTATCATGGAAGTGAATGGCAAAGTGGTGCTGGATGAGCCGGACCGCGAATACCCGTCCATGTACGAACATTTCCGGCGCCTGGTTGCCGAGGGCCGTTCCGACGTTGACCTCTCGCCGCTGCAAGCAGTTGCCGATGCCTTCCTGGTCGGCAAACTGTCCAGCGTCGAGCCGTACATCGAATAAAGCTCAGTACAGGCCGAAGATCCGTCCGGACAGGCCCAGGATCATCGATGTATTGACGAGCGTCAGGCCGATCATCCAGCGCATATTGGCGCTGGTTTCCCTGCGGTGCGCATCGAGGCTGGCGCGCAGCTCGGCGAGGCCATTGTCGGTATGCGCCTGGAGGTCGGCAATGCTCTTATCTGTATGCTGCCGCAGCTCTGTAATCGCGTCGTAGAGCCGGTTAATATCGACCTTGGAAGTTTCCACAAGTGCCTCGACTTTAGCAATCCGTTCTTCGTAATCCATGGTGGCTCCCGCAGCTGTGTTTTCGACACTCTGCGGTCTGTCGGCCCGATGGATATTGAGCTTGGACAGGACACTATGCGAAAAGTTCACCGTAATACGCCAATATAGGCGCTCTCCTACATGGCTGCCTGCCCCACGCCGATACAGCTGGTGCAGGGGTGGGCGCATGATGTGCCCATGACACGTTCAGAGGAGAGAACGATGAGCACAAGCAAGGAAAAGATGAATCCCGTCGCACCCGGCAGCTTGAAAGGCCGGGCGCCGGGCGTCGAGCCTGGTCCGGAGCAGGGCGGAGTGCCGCAAGGCAGCAATATCCAGCGCGGCAGCGACAACCTGCAGCGCGATACGGCTGGTGTAGGCGAGCAGGGCGGGGTGGCGGGCCAGCAGACCGGCTGGGCGGCACGCCAATCTGCGGAACGGATGCGCCAGCGAACCGAAACTGGCGGCAGCATGCAGCAGGACCAGCACGCCGGCGCGCAAGAGTCGGCCACCGGCCCTGCCGGCAAGCGTCAGACCGACGAAGCGCGGCCCAAGCTGTCGCGTGCGCGCAAATTGGACAAATAGATATTGTCCTTCGCCAGCGAGCGGCCGGCGCTGGCAGCGTCGGCCCATTCGCGCGTCGTCGTGACGGCGGCGAAGTTCGAGTGGAACACGACACTGAAGACGCGGTGGATCTCTTCCGCCGTGGCGCTGCCGGCCGCATTCTCATAAGGCAAGGAACCAGTGGCATCGGACAGGACTTCGACGGCCAGGCCCAGGTGCGCCGCCTCATAGATGGTCGAGGCATTGCAGTTGTGCGTCATGTAGCCGGCGATGGTCAAGGTATCGATCCCCTTGTCGGCCAGCCATTGCGCCAGGCCGGTGCCGGTGAAACTGCTGGCCAGCTTCTTGTTGATGTGATGGTCGGCACCCAGCGCGGCCACTTGCGGGTGCAATTGCCAGCCGTCCGAGCCGACGGCGAACAGCGGCGCGCCGGCCGGGGTGTCGTGCTGCACCACCACCACCGGGATGCCGCTTTCGCGCGCCGCCTTCATGGCTTGCACGATATTGGGCAGCGACTGTTCGACTGGCGGGTATTCGATCGGCAGCTTGCCGGTGAAGTATTCGTTTTGTACATCGATCACGATCAGGGCGCGGCGTGGCATGGCAAGTCCTCCTTTTGCGTTGTTGATGGCTGCCATTGTGCGGCCGGCGCCGCCATCGCGACAGTGGCCCGCAGGACGATATTCGATATAATCGGGCCATGCGAAAAAAAGTGGCCATTATCGCCTTCGACGGCATCACCCCGTTCCACCTGTCCGTGCCATGCCTGGTGTTCGGCGGACGGCATGCCGAACCCTTGTTCGAAGTGACCGTCTGCGCCACCGAGCGCGGCCCGATGCGCACTTCGGCGGGCTTCGCCATCGCGACCGGCAAGTCGCTGCGCGTGCTGGCTGGTGCGGACGTCGTGATCATGCCGACCTGGCACGACGATTGCCGCCCGTCGCCGCCGGCCCTGTTGCAAGCCTTGCAGCGCGCGCACGCGCGCGGCGCGACCATCGTCGGCCTGTGCCTGGGCGCCTTTCCGCTGGCCGAGGCAGGCTTGCTCGACGGGCGCACGGCGACCACCCACTGGGCATTTGCCGACAAACTGGCGCAACGCCGGCCGCAGGTGAAGATCGACGAGGACGTGCTGTACGTGGACGAGGGCGACGTGGTGACGTCGGCCGGGGTGGCGGCGGGGCTGGACTGCTCGCTCTACCTGCTGCGCAAATGGGCCGGGGCCGACTTTGCCAACAGGGTCGCGCGCAACCTGCTGGTGGCGCCGCACCGCGAGGGCGGGCAGGCGCAGTTCATCGAGCGTCCGCTGCCCGCGACGGCGAGCGACAACCGCCTGGCGCAGGTGCTGGACTGGGTGCAGCACCGGCTGGCGGAAGAGCACAGCCTGGATGCGCTGGCGCGGCGCGCCGCCATGAGCCGCCGCAACTTCACCCGCCACTTCCGGCAAGCCACCGGCACCTCGTTCAAGCAGTGGCTGCTGAACCAGCGCCTGGCGCACGCCCAGCGTATGCTCGAGACCACCGATGCGTCGGTCGAAGCGGTGGCCCAGGCGGCCGGTTTCGGCAGCGCCATGTCGCTGCGCCAGCATTTCCGCGCCCAGCTGCAAAGCACGCCCACGGCCTACCGTGACCGCTTCCAGTGTCCGGATGGCTAGCACGCTTGCCCGACGGAGTTGCTAAATCTATAATCCCGGCACGATGACGATACGACGTGCCTTGCCCCTGCTCGCCATGCTGCTGTCCTTGCCGGCCTTTGCCGTGGAGGGGCGGGGTATCGCCGCGCGCGTGTCGCCAGGGCCGCTGGCGATCCGGCTGGACGGCAAGCTGGACGAGCCGCTGTGGGCCACTGCACCGGCCAGTAGCCGCTTCTTCCAGTTCCAGCCCGAAGATGGGCGCGATGCGCCGGGCCACCTGCGCACCACGGTGCAATTGCTGGTCGACCAGGATGCGCTGGTGTTCGGCATCCGCGCCTGGAATGGCGACAGGAAGACGCTGAATGGCGCGCTGGCGCGGCGCGACAAGGTCGACCGCGACCAGGACTTTATCGGGATCTGGATCGACCCCAGCGGCCATGGACGCTCGGCGCAATTCGTGCGCGTCAATGTGGCCGGGGTGCTCAGCGACGGCATTTACCGCGCCGACGAGGATGAGGACGACCTGGGCCCCGATTACCCGGTGGAGAGCGCGGTCCAGTTGCTGCCGGACGGCTATGCGATGGAAGTGCGCTGGCCTCTCTCCAGCCTGCGCTTCCCCTACGACGAAGCGCGGCCGTGGCGGCTGATGGTCGAACGCAGCGTGCCGCACGCCGACGGCATGCTGCTGCTTAGCGTTCCGTTGAGCAAGGAAGCGCTGCATTTCATCGCCGGCATGGAAGAAATCGAGGGCATGGCGCAAGTGCTGCCGGCAGTGCGCGACAAGTCGACCTGGGAGCTGCGCCCGGAGCTGACGCACCGCACCATGCGCGACTATGGCCGGGGCGGCAGCGCAAGCAGCGCCGGCCTTGACATCAGTGCCCGGCCGCGGGCCGACTGGGTGTTCAACGCCACGCTCAACCCCGATTTCTCGCAAGTGGAAATCGACGCCCCCACCAGCAGCACCAGCCGCATCGCCCTCAGCCTGCCGGAAAAGCGTCCGTTCTTCCTCGAAAGCGCTGACGTGCTGGGCATGCGCCTGCCCGCGTTCTACTCGCGCACCGTGGCCGACCCGCGCTGGGGCATGCGCGCCACCTGGCGCGGTGCCAGCGCCGACGCGACCGCCCTGGCCCTCGACGACCGCGCCGGCGGCGTGGTGATGCGCGGCAGCCGATATGAGACCAGCGAGCACGTGAGCGCCGGCGACAGCCGGGTAACCCTGCTGCGCGCCCGCCGCCACGGCGGCGAAGCGGTGGCCGGCACCTTCCTGTCGGACCGCGATTATGGCGATGGCGCGCGCAATACGGTATTCGGCACGGACGGTCAATGGCGTGCCCCGGCCAACGGCGAAGGCAATATCCAGCTGGCATGGACCGCCATGGCATCGCGCACGACGGCGCGCTTCGACAAGGATGGCCGGGCCGCTGCCGTCCAGGCGCGCAACAGCGGCTACGGCTATGGCAGGCTCAATTACAGCTCCGACGCCTGGCTGAACGAAGTGGAGCTGGAAGTGATCGGAACCAATTTCGCCAACGATAACGGCTTCGTGCCGCAAACGGGCATCATCAAGGGCGAAGTGGAACTGAACCGCCGCATGGGCGCGCGCGACCTGGGCCTGTTCGAAGCGTACGAGACGGAATTGCATCTCGGCCTGCACGAAATCCGCACGCTGTCGCATGAGACGGTGCAGCGCTGGCTGCGTCCCGGCTTCTGGTTCTATGGCGGCAGGCAGACGCGCTTCTGGGCCGATATCGGCATCGACCGCCAGCGCGGACGCAGCGGAGCGGCTTTGCACAAGACGCCGGCCGCCCACCTGGGTATTGGAAGCTCGCCATCGTCCTGGTTCGTCAAGCTGAAGGGCGAGCTCACGCTGGGCCGCCAGCTCGATGTGGAAGCGGACGCCGTGGGGCAGGGTGGCAACCTGGAGCTGGAGGCGAACCTGCGCTTCCCTTTGCCCGGCGGCTGGAGCCTGGAATCGGACCACCGCTGGAACCGCGCCTGGGTCAAGCACGCGCGGCTGCAGGATTTCAGCGACGGCGGCTGGCGCTGGGTCGGTACGCTGCACGCCAGCCCGCGCGACGCGCTGCGCCTGATCGTGCAGAACACTTCGGCGCAGCGCCAGGACCTGGCGCCGCAATTGCTTGAACCATGGAGCGAGCGGTACCGCCACCGCTCCTTGCTGTACAAGCGCACCACGCGCCACGACCGCATCGTGTCGGTCGGCGCCACCACCGACGCCAACGGCGCCTTGCCCGGTTCCAGCAAGGGCTTGACGCTGAAAGTGCAGTGGGGCATTTGACGGCCCGGCGTACGCCCGGCCCCCGCTCGAAGCCGCGGCGCAAGGCCTCCCGCAAGCTACTTGACGCCTGACATGTCCGGCAGCGTGTGTGCGATGCCCTTGTGACAGTCGATGCACGTCTTCTCGCCGCTGGCCAGTTGCGTCGAGTGGGCATCGACTGCGCGCTTGCTCTGGCGGGTGAAGTCCATCGACTCGAACTGGTGGCAATTGCGGCATTCGAGGGAATTGTTGGCCTTCAGCCGCCGCCATTCGTTGCCAGCCAGCTGCAGGCGGTGCGCCTCGAATTTTTCGCGGGTATCGATGGTCCCGAACACCTTGCCCCACACTTCCTTCGACGCTTGCATCTTGCGTGCGATCTTGCTGGTCCACTCGTGCGGCACATGGCAGTCGGAGCACTTGGCACGCACGCCGCTGCGGTTGGTGAAGTGGATGGTGCGCTGCAGCTCCGGATAGACGTTGTCGCGCATCTCATGGCACCCGGTGCAGAATTTCTCCGTATTGGTCGCTTCCATGGCAGTGTTGAAACCGCCCCAGAACACCACCCCGGCCACGAAGGAGCCGATCACCAGGAAGCCCAGGCTCAGATGCAGGCTGGGACGGCGCAGTATGTTCCAATAAGTTCGAATCAGACGTAGCATGGTGCCCCCTTATTTCCTTTTCGCCGGCGCGGCGGACGCGGCCTGGTTCAGCATGGTGTCCACGTCTTTGAACTGGTTCGGCACCAGCGGTTCCAGGTTCGCCTGCGGCACGTGGCACTGCAGGCAGAAATAGCGCCGGGGCGACAGCTCGGCCAGGAAATTGCCGTCCCGGTTCTGGAAGTGCGTCACGCTGATCATTGGCGCCTGGCTCTCCTGGGTGCGGGCACGGGCGTGGCACATCATGCAGCGGTTGGCACTCTTGTCGAGCTGGTAGCCTTCGATCTTGTGCGGGATGATGGGCGGCTGCATGGCGTAGTTGCGTACGCGCCGCACGTCGCTATTGTCCGGGTTGACCATCGGCGGCGGCTTGGTGGTCTCGGCCAGCGGCGTGGGGCCGCGCATATGGTCGAGGGCGCGCGGTGCCTGGGCCGGGGACTGGGCGATGGCGGCGGCCAGCGGCAGCAGGAAGGCGGCGAGGAATGCGATTTTTCTCATGGCGGTGGCTCCTATACCTTGCGGATGCTGACTGCGCACTTCTTGAAGTCGGTCTGCAAAGAGATGGGACAGGTGGCGTCGAGCGTCACCTTGTTCACCAGCTGGCTGGCGTCGAAGAAGGGGATGAACACCAGCCCGCGCGGCGGCCGGTTGCGCCCGCGCGTCTCGACGCGCGACTGGATGTGGCCGCGCCGTGATCTGACTTCGACCAGGTCGCCGCGCCGTGCGCCCAATGCCTTGGCATCGTCCGGGTGCATGAAGCACACCGCGTTCGGCACCGCGCGGTACAGCTCGGGCACGCGGCGCGTCATGGTGCCGGTGTGCCAGTGCTCCAGCACGCGGCCGGTGGACAGCCAGAACGGATACTCCTTGTCCGGCGCTTCGGCCGGCTTCTCATAAGGCAGCGCAAAGATCACGGCCTTGCCGTCGGGATGGCCGTAAAAGCGCACGCTTTCGCCCTTCTTGACGTAGGGGTCGAGCCCTTCGCGGTAGCGCCAGAGCGTCTCTTTCCCGTCCACCACCGGCCAGCGCAAGCCGCGCACCTTGTGGTAGGTGTCGAAAGGCGCCAGGTCGTGGCCGTGGCCGCGGCCAAAGCTGGCATACTCCTCGAACAAGCCTTTTTGAATGTAGAAGCCGAACGCCTTCGCTTCATCGTTCTGGTAGCCCGCTTCCAGCTGGGAAGCCGGGAACTTGTCGACCTGGCCGTTGCGGAACAGGACGTCGTACAGGGTCTTGCCTTTGTAGGCCGGCATGGCGGCCAGCAGCGGCGCCGGCCACACTTCCTCCATCTTGAAGCGCTTGGAAAACTCCGCGATCTGCCACAGGTCGGATCGCGCTTCGCCCGGCGCGCTCACCAGTTGGTGCCAGAACTGGGTGCGGCGCTCGGCGTTGCCGTAGGCGCCTTCCTTCTCCACCCACATGGCGGTCGGCAGGATCAGGTCGGCCGCCGTGGTGCTGGCGGTGGGGTAGGGGTCGGACACCACGACAAAGGCATTCGGATTGCGGAAGCCGGGAAGGATCTCGCCCATGATGTTGGGGCCGGCCTGCATGTTGTTGTTGCACATGACCCAGTAGGCATTCAGCTTGCCATCCTTGAGCGCGCGGCTTTGCGCCACCGCGTGGAAGCCCGGCTTGTCGGGAATGGTCCCCGGCGGCAGCCGCCAGATCCGTTCAGCCGTCTCGCGGTGCTTGGGATTGGTGACCAGCATGTCGGCCGGCAAACGGTGCGAGAAGGTGCCGACCTCGCGCGCCGTGCCGCAGGCCGAGGGTTGGCCGGTGAGCGAGAAGGGGCTGTTGCCCGGCGAGGAAATTTTCCCGGTCAGCAGGTGTATGTTGTACAGCAGGTTGCCGCACCAGGTGCCGCGCGTATGCTGGTTGAAGCCCATGGTGAAAAAGGACATGACCTTGGTCTTCGGGTCGGCATAGAGTTCAGCCAGGCGCTGCAGGCGGTCGCGCGGCACGCCGCACAGCTTCGATACCGAATCGACATCGTAGGCACTGACGAACTTCGCGAATTCCTCGAACGTGCTGGGCTTGCCGCCGCCGGCATCGGCCGCGTTGACGGCGGCCTTCTGCAGCGGATGGTCAGGCCGCAAGCCGTAACCGATATTGGTATTGCCCATCACGAAGCGCGTGTGCTTGCCGATGAAGTCCTGGTTCACGCGGTTGGTCTTGATGATGTGGTTGGCGATGTAGTTGAGGATCGCCAGGTCGGTCTGCGGCGTAAAGACGATCGGCTGGTCGGCGAGCTCGAAGCTGCGGTGCTCGTAGGTCGACAGCACTGCCACCTTCACATGCGGGTTCGACAGGCGGCGGTCGGTCACGCGCGTCCACAGGATGGGGTGCATCTCCGCCATATTGGAACCCCACAGCACGAAGGCGTCGGCCGCCTCGATGTCGTCGTAGCAGCCCATCGGCTCGTCCATGCCGAAGGTACGCATGAAACCGGCCACGGCGGAGGCCATGCAGTGCCGTGCGTTCGGGTCCAGGTTATTGGTGCGGAAGCCGGCCTTCATCAGTTTGGCTGCCGCGTAGCCTTCCCAGATGGTCCATTGGCCGGAACCGAACATGCCGACCGCGCTCGGCCCCTTTTCCCGCAACACTTTCTTGAATTGCCTGGCCATTTCGTCGAATGCGGCGTTCCACGATACCGGCTGGAACTCGCCATCTTTGGCGTACTGGCCGTTCTTCATGCGCATCAGGGGCTGTGTCAGGCGGCCCGCCCCGTACATGATCTTCGACAGGAAGTAGCCCTTCACGCAATTGACGCCTCGGTTGACCTCGGCGTTGATGTCGCCATGGGTCGCCACCACGCGGCCATCCTTGACCCCGACGTTGACGCCGCAGCCAACGCCGCAAAAGCGGCACGGCGCCTTGTCCCACTTGAGCTGGGTCTTGGCGGCATCGGTGACGACGTTGGATGCGGCGGCGGGAAGGTGGATGCCGGCGGTGGCCGCTGCCGTCAGCGCGGCGGACTGGATGATGAAATCACGACGGGTATGTTTCATGGGAGCTCCTCGTCCATTGAAGTGGCGGATTCGGCATGCTGGTATACCAGGGCGACATTGAGCACACCGGGCAAGGCCCGGATGGCGTCCATGATGTCGAGCGTTCGGGGCGCGCTGTCCGCCTCCAGCGTGACGACCATGCGTCCGTCTTCCTCGGCGGCATGCACGATGGCGCGCGGCAGGATGGCAAGATGGGAACGCACCTCCGCCACGCGGGCGGGGATGGCGTGCACGATGATGCCGGCGATGTGGATTTCGGCCGCCATGGTCATGCCCCTGGCAGGCGTCCGGTGAACAGCTGGTACATCCAGACGGCGAAACCGTAGCCGCCCACCGTCGCAACAGCGAGGATCGGCGCCAGAACCACCGTCATGAACAGGAATACCTTCAGTTCTTGCGCCTTGCTGGCGACTGGTTCTTTGTTGTCCATTTGTCCCCCATCTTACGCTGAAAGATGCGCCGAGAAACTGGCGCAGGTTAAGCCTTTGTCCAGGTTGCCGCTATGGGCCCGGCACGGCGCGCGGCGCGAGCTCGATGACCAATCCGCTTGCGCCCGGCGCCGCCGGGCCGCTCTCTCCTTCCATGTCGCCAGGTTGGGCGGTGGCGCTGCCGCTGGCTGAAATCCTGGCGCCCACGATCAGCCTGCGTGCGCCAGCGAGACTCGCGCCGGGCGCCAGGACGTGGCGGTCATCCAGCCGGAATGCCTGGGGCCACTGGCCGGCCTTGCGCTTGATGGCGGCCAGCGGCATCGCCGGGCCATCGGCGGCGCGGGCGTAGATGAACAGCGTATGTCCGGGCGGCGGCGCGGCGCTGCCCGGCGCCAGGCGCAAAGTGCCGGAAAGCCCTGCGGCGGCGCCGGCAGCCGGCGCGGGCGCGGCCACTGCGCCAGCCGCGGGCAAGCCCTGGCGTGCACGGGCTTCGGCAATGCCGGCCTGCGTCGAGCGGGCGAATTCGGAATCTTCGGGCACTTGCGGCAGGACCGCCAGCCATTGCGCTTCTGCGCGCGCGAAGTCGCCGCGGGCGAAGGCCGCGCTGCCGGACAGGGCCAGCGCTTTGACCTGTTGCGGGTCGATCGCCAGGGCGCGTTCGGCCAGTCGTTCGGGCTCGCCTGCCAGGACGCCGTGCCGCGCCGTGGCCAAGGCGTCCGCGTAGTCGGCCAGCACGCCGGCGTCCCGCGGCAGCAGCGCGGCGAGCTGGGCATAGGCGTCGGCGGCCTCCCCGTAACGGTGCATGACGCTATAGGAGCGCGCCAGCATGTGCCAGCCGTCGACGTCGTCCGGCTGGCTGCGCAGGCGGGTGGCCAGGCGCTCCACCATCGCGGGAATGTCCTGTTCGGCCGGGCCGTGGTCGGCGGGCGCGGCGGCGGCGGCCAGCAATTCGACCGGCATCGCCAGCGCGTCCGGCCGGCCCACCTGGAGGTAGAGGGCGGCGGCGGCGGCGGGCAGGGCCACGGCCAGCAGCAGCGCCAGGTGCGGCTGCGGGCGCGTGCCGGGCGCGGGCCCTGCCGGGCGGCGCAGCAGCGGCGGCACGACGCAAGCCAGGGCCAGTGCGGCCATGCAAGCGATCAGGGCGACGAAAGTGCTCATGGCTTGCGCCTCCAGAATCGGCGCAGCGCCGCCACGCCGGCCGCCAGCAGCAGCAGGGGCCCGAACCAGAGCAGGGCGGTGCTGGCGTTGAGCGGCGGATCGTACAGCACGAAATCGCCGTAGCGCTGCACCATGAATTGCACCACCTGCTGTTCGCTGCGGCCCTGGGCCAGCTGCTGGCGGACTTGCTGGCGCAGGTCGAGCGCGAGCGGCGCGTGCGAGTCGGCCAAGCTCTGGTTCTGGCATACCAGGCAACGCAGCTCGCCAGCCAGCGTCATGGTGCGGGCATCGAGCGAGGCCGCCAGCGTGTCGCGCGTGCTTGCGCCATCAGCCATTTGCCAGCTCCTTCACTTTGCGGACGATCCGCTCGCGCGCATCGGGCGCCGACAGCGGGCCGGTATGCTTGAGCCGGATGATGCCCTGGCGGTCGATGACGAACGTCTCCGGCACGCCGTATACGCCGAAATCGATGCCGATGCGGCCGTCGTGGTCGAAAGCGACCTGGCGGTAAGGGTTGCCATGGCTTTGCAGCCAGCGCAGGGCGTCCTCGCGCCGGTCCTTGTAATTCAAGCCGATCACAGGGGCTGGCGTCGCACGCGCGAGCGCCATCAAGTCCTGGTGCTCCAGGCGGCAGCCTTCGCACCAGGAGGCCCAGACATTCAGCACCCACACGCGGCCTTGCAGGTTGGCGGGCGACACCGTGGCGCCGGGCTCGTCGAGCCGCTGGGCGGAAAACTGCGGCACGGGCTTGCCGACCAGCGGCGACGGCAGCGTGCGCGGATCGCGCCGCAAGCCGGCGCCGAGGAATGCCAGCAGCACGGCGAACAAGGCCAGTGGCAGCAGGTAGCGCTTCATCGCGGTTCCCCCAGCCATGGCATGGCGGCCGGTGCCGGCGCGCGCATCGCCGGCGCCAGGGACGCCTGCGCCACGCTGGCGGCGCCGCGCAGCGCCAGGCGGTAGCGGCGGTCGGACGCGGCCAGCAGCCCGCCCAGCGCGAACAGCGCGCAGCCGCCCCAGATCCAGCCGACGAAAGGCTTGAGCTGGATGCGCAGCAGCCAGCGGCCGTCGCCGGTGGCGTCACCCAGCGAGACGTACAGGTCGCGCAGCAAGCCGCGCTCGATGGCCGCTTCGGTCATGCTGTCCTGCGCCACCATATAGCGGCGTTGTTCGGGTTGCAGCAGTGCCACCGGCCGGCCCTGGTACGCCACCGCCACGCTGGCGCGCAAGGCCGTGTAATTCGGACCACGCGCCTGTTCCAGCGTGTGCAGCGTGAAACGGTAGCCGCCCAGCGCCGCCTGCTGGCCCGGCGCCAGCACTACATCCTGCACCAGTTCATGGCCCTTGACCATGGTGACCCCGATGACGAACACGCCCAGGCCGGCATGCGCCGCCAGCATGCCCCACCAGGCGCGCGGCTGGCGCGCCAGGCGGCCCCGCTGGCGCAGCAATTGCCAGCACGTGCCGAGCAGGATCCAGGCCGCCAGCAGCAGTCCGAGCGCCACCATGGGCGAGCTGCGCAACAGCAGGGCCGCGCCGCCCGCCATGCCCAGCGCGATTGCGGCCGGCCAGCGCAGGCGGCGCAGCAGTTGCCCCGGCGTGCCATGGCGCCAGCCGGCGAAGGGCCCGGCTGCCGCCAGCAGCAGTACCGGCAGCATCATCGGCACGAAGACTTTCTCGAAGTACGGCGGTCCGACGGAAATCTTGCCGGCGCCAAGCGCATCGAGCACCAGGGGATACAGTGTGCCCAGCATCACGGTGCCGGCAGCGGCCAGCATCGCCACGTTTTGCAGCAGCAGCAGCGATTCGCGCGAGAACGGCGCCAAGCCGGTGCGCTGGCGCAGGCGCGGCGCGCGCCAGGCGTACAGCAGCAGCGAGCCGCCGACCACCAGCGCCAGGTAGGCCAGGATGAAGGCGCCGCGGCGCGGGTCGCTGGCGAAGGCATGCACCGAGCTCAGCACGCCCGAGCGCACCAGGAAGGTGCCCAGCAGCGACAGCGAGAACGCCAGGATCGCCAGCAGCGCCGTCCAGCTTTGGAAAATGCCGCGTTTTTCCGTCACCGCCAGCGAATGCAGCAGGGCGGTGCCCGCCAGCCAGGGCATGAAGGAAGCGTTTTCCACGGCATCCCAGAACCACCAGCCGCCCCAGCCCAGTTCGTAATAGGCCCAGAAACTGCCCAGCGCAATGCCCAGGGTCAGGAAGCTCCACGCCGCCAGCGCCCACGGCCGCGACCAGCGCGCCCAGGAGGCGTCGAGGCGGCCGCCCAGCAGGGCGGCAATGGCAAAGGCGAACGTCACGGAAAAGCCGACATAGCCCATGTACAACAGGGGCGGGTGGGCGATCATGCCGGCGTCCTGCAGCAGCGGGTTCAAGTCGTTGCCGTCGGGCGCCGCAGGCAGCAGGCGGGCAAACGGATTGGACGTCAGCAGCAGCAACAGCAGGAAACCGATTGCCACCAGCCCCAGCACGCCGAGCAGGCGCGCCTGCATGGCGCGCGGCAGTTGCCGCGACAGGCAGGCGGCGGCGCAGGTCCACGCTGACAGCAGCCAGGTCCACAGCAGCAGCGAGCCTTCATGGCCGCCCCAGGCCGCGCTCAGGCGGTAATGCCAGGGCAGCATGCTGTTGGAATGCTGGGCCACATAACGCAGCGAGAAGTCGTTGGCGTACAGACTGTAGGCCAGGCAGCCGAAGGCCAGCGTGCAGAACAGGAATTGGCCGGCGGCAGCGGGCCGCGCCAGCGCCATCCAGCGCACATCGCCGCGCCGTGCCCCGGCCAGCGGCAGCACGCCCTGCACGGCGGCCAGCAGCACGGCCAGTACCAGCGCGAAATTGCCGGCTTCGGCGATCATGGGCTGCCTTTCAACGACGCCGGCGCGCGCCCTTGCTCCAGCGCGTGCGCCGCTTCCGCCGGCATGTAGTTTTCATCGTGCTTGGCCAGCACTTCCTGCGCCAGGAACAGTGCACCTTGTCCCAGGCGGCCCTGCGCCACCGCGCCCTTGCCTTCCCTGAACAGGTCGGGCAGGGTGCCGCGGTATTGCACTGCAACCTTCTGCACGTTGTCGGTGATGACGAAGCTGACCGTCAGGCCGTCGTCGAGGCGGCGCACGCTGCCCTGTTCCACCAGGCCGCCGATGCGGAAGATGCCGTTGCGCGGCGCGCTGCCGGCCACCACCTGGCTTGGCGTGAAGAAGAACACCAGATTGTCGCGGAAGGCGGTCAGCACCAGCGCCGCCGCAATGCCGCAGGCGGTCAGGCTGGCGCCGATCAGGGCCAGGCGCTGGTGGCGCGGCTTCATGGCGCACCCTCGCCGTCGTGCCGCACCAAGGCGCCCCGCGCCGCGCGCTCGCGCCGCGCCAGTGCCCATACTTCCAGCGCCATCAGGGCCGACGCCACACCGAACGCGCCCCAGACGTAGACGCCATAGCCGCCCATGGCGAGGAAATCCCGCAGGCTGTGCCAGTTCATGCCTTCCTCCTGCGCAGCCAGGCGGAGCTGCCGTGCCGTTCCAGCACGATGCAGCGCGCCCGCCGCAGCGCGATAGCGATTCCGTAGCACCAGAATGCCGCCACCATCAGCAGCATGGCCGCCAGCATGGCGGGGGCCATCGAGGGCGCATTGCCGAGGGTGACGGAGGGGCCCTGGTGCAGCGTGTTCCACCAATAGACCGAGAAGTAGATGACCGGAATGTTGACCGCGCCGACCAGGGCCAGCACCGCGGCGGCGCGGTCGGCGCGGCGCTCGTCGGCGATCGAAGCGTGCAAGCCCATGAAGCCGAGGTAGAGGAACAGCAGGATCAGCTCGGAGGTCAGGCGCGCATCCCACACCCACCAGGCGCCCCAGGTCGGCTTGCCCCACAGTGCGCCAGTCCATAGCGCCAGGAACGTGAACAGGGCGCCGGTCGGCGCCAGCGCACTGGCCATGATGGACGACACGCCGGTGCGGAAAGCCAGGCCGATGCCGGCCCACCCCGCCATCGCCAGATAGACCAGCATCGACATCCAGGCAGCCGGCACGTGGACGAAGATGATGCGATATGCGTCGCCCTGCTGGAAATCGGTCGGTGCGACCAGCAGGCCAATGGCCAGGCCCGCCAGGGCGAACAGCACGCCGAGCGCGCCGAACCAGGGAAGCAGGCGGCCGGCCAGGTGATAGAAGTTGCGCGGCGAAGCGAAAGTGAACAGCGTGAGGCGGCGGCGCGCGCCGCTTGCGCTTGAATAATACGGTTGATCCATATGCTGAACTCCGTCCTACTCGTGTGCGATCCGCAGCGCGGCGGCGGCAGCCCAGGGTGCGGCCGCCAGCGCACCGGCCAGCAGGGCGCCCAGCAACATCAGTTGGGTCGCACTGCCGGTGCTGTCGCTCACCGCGGAACTGCCGAGAATTAATAAAGGAATATACAGGGGCATCAATATCAGCGCAACCAGCACGCTGCCGCCGCGCGCGCCCAGCGCAAGGCCGGCGCCGATGCTGCCCAACAGGCTCAAGACGGGGGTGCCAAGCAGCAGCCCGAGGCACAGCACGCCCAGTGCGCCGGCATCGAGTCCGTATTGCAGGGCGACCAGCGGCGCCAGCAGCAGCAGCGGCAAGCCCGAGGTCAGCCAGTGCGCCGCGACTTTGGCCAGCACCAGCAGTTCCAGCGGCTGCGGGGACAGCAGCAATTGTTCCAGGGAGCCGTCGGCGTAATCGTCGGCGAACAGGCGCGGCAGGCCGAGCAGGGAAGCGAGCAGGGCCGCCACCCAGACGATGCCGGGCGCCACGCTGCGCAACAGCTGGCCGTCCGGCCCCAGCGCCAGCGGAAACAGCGCGGTGGTGACGAGGAAGAAGGCCAGCGGCAGCAGGACATCGCTGCGCCGGCGCAGGGCCAGCAGCAGGTCGCGCCGCAGCAATTGGCCGGCGGCGTTCAGCATGGCGCGCCCAACTGCAATCGGCGCGCGCCGGGCAGGGCGGGGTCCTGGTGCGTGGTCAGCACCAGCATGCCGCCACGCGCGCAATGGGCCTGCAGTATGGCCCCCACGTGCGCCACCGCCGCCTGGTCCAGCGCCGCCAGCGGTTCGTCGAGAATCCACAAGGGCCGCTCAGGAGCAAGCAGCAAGCGCGCCAGTGCCACGCGCTTGCGTTGGCCTTGCGACAGCAGGCGCACCGGGCACTGCGCGGCCGCCGCCAACCCCATTTCCGCCAACGCGGCCAGCGCGGCCTGCCGGCTGCAGCGTGCACCCGGCAGGCCGGCCAGCGCCAGGTTTTCCCATGCCAGCAAGTCCGGCTTCAAGCCGTCCGCATGGCCGATGTGGAGCAATTGCGCGTGGTAGTGGGGACGGGTGGCCAGTACCGGCCTGCCGTCCCAGTGTACCGCGCCGCGCTCCGGGATAGCCAAGCCGCACAGGGAGCGCAACAGGGTGGTCTTGCCGCTGCCATTGCGCCCTTGCACCCAGAGCGCCGCGCCGGCCTGCAGTGCGAAACTGATGCCCGCGAACAGCGTGGCGCGGCCGCGGCGGCAGGTGAGCTGTTGGCATGTGAGGCTCATGAATCCCCTTTCATCGTTGTGGGCACATGGTAGCACCAGGGGCGTTGCATGCCAGGCTTGGTCTACCGGTTTTATAATCCAGATCATGTTTTGGCGTAATTTCGCCGAAACGGCCTCTTGCCACAGGCATTTGACGGCCTGCCGCGTTTGCGGGTAACGTTCGTACCATGTTCGAACTTAGCCAGCTGCGCTGCTTCGTTGCCGTTGCCGAGGAATTGCATTTCGGCCGCGCGGCCGAGCGGCTCCATATGACCCAGCCTCCGCTCAGCCGCCAGGTGCACCTGCTGGAGCACCACGTCGGCACCCAGCTGCTCGAGCGCAGCAGCCGCGCCGTGCGCCTGACGGCCGCCGGCCGCGCCTTCCTGCCGGAGGCGGTGCGCATCGTGCGCCAGGCGGAGGAGGCGGCCTTCCTGGCGCGCCGTGTCGCCAAGGGCGAACTGGGCACGCTGGCCATCGGTTTTACCTCCACCTCGGGCTACAGCCTGCTGCCGGACGTGGTGCGCCGCCTGCGCAAGCAATGTCCGGGCGTGACCCTCACGCTGAAGGAAATGGTCAGCACCGAGCAGGTGGCGGCACTGGAAGCCGGGGTACTGGACCTGGGCCTGCTGCGTCCGCATGGCGCGCATGCCGAACTGGAATGCGTGCCGCTGGCCAGCGAAGGCTTGATGCTGGCCATCCCCGCGCCCGATGCGGCGCAGTGGCCGCAGCAGCCGACGCTGGCCTGCCTGCACGGCAAGCCCTTCATCATGTATTCGCCGTACGAGGCGCGCCCCTTCCACCAGATGCTGAGCGCCCGCTTCGAACGGGAAGGCGTGGTGCCGGACGTGGTCGAACATATCGGCCAGGTGCACACCATGCTGGCCCTGGTCAGCGCCGGGGTGGGCGCCGCCTTGGTGTCGGAGGCGTGCGCCCGCCTGCAGTTCGATGGCGTCCTGCTGCGCAAGGTGGACACCGAACCGGTCCACGTTGCCTGCGCCTTCCGCCGCGACAACGGCAACCCCGTCCTGCGCCAGTTCCGCGAGCACGTGCTGCCGGCGATTCAAATCTTGAATTGAGCGATCCAGGGATTGGATTGGCCGGCGGCGCGCGGCGGTCCTAGAATCCAAGGCATGACGACTCCAACCATTACCGCAATGCGCGTGGTGCCCGTGGCGGGCCGCGACAGCATGCTGCTCAACCTGAGCGGCGCCCATGGCCCGTGGTTCACACGGAATATCCTGATCCTGACCGATAGCGCCGGCCATACCGGGCTGGGCGAAGTGCCGGGCGGCGAAAAGATCCGGCAGACGCTGGAAGAGGCGCGTCCGCTCATCGTCGGCAAACCTTTGGGCGCGTACAACGACACCCTGAACGCCATGCGGCGCGCCTTTGCCGACCGCGATGCCGGCGGGCGTGGCTTGCAGACCTTCGACTTGCGCACCGCCATCCATGCCGTCACCGCGGCCGAATCGGCCCTGCTGGACTTGCTTGGACAATTCATGGAGGTGCCGTTGGCGGCCCTGCTGGGCGAAGGCATGCAGCGCGACGAAGTCGAGATGCTCGGCTACCTGTTCTACATCGGCGACCGCCGCCGCACCAGCCTCGATTACCGCACCGCGCCCGAGGCGGACAACGACTGGTTCCGCCTGCGCGACGAGGAAGCGCTGACGCCGCAAGCGGTGGTGAAGCTGGCGGAGGCGGCGCACGCGCGCTACGGCTTCAACGACTTCAAGCTGAAAGGCGGCGTGCTGGCGGCCGACGCGGAAATGGAAGCGGTACTGGCCCTGCATGAACGCTTCCCCCAGGCGCGCGTGACGCTGGACCCGAACGGCGCCTGGTCGCTGTCGGAAGCGGTGCGCGTGTGCCGCGACAAGCATGGCATCCTGGCTTACGCGGAAGATCCTTGCGGCGCGGAGAATGGCTATTCGGGCCGCGAGGTGATGGCCGAATTCCGCCGCGCCACCGGCTTGCCGACCGCCACCAATATGGTCGCCACCGATTTCCGCCAGATGGCGCACTCGGTCCAGCTGCAATCGGTCGACATCCCGCTGGCCGATCCGCACTTCTGGACCATGCAGGGTTCGGTGCGCGTGGCGCAGCTGTGCGAGATGTTCGGCCTGACCTGGGGCTCGCATTCGAACAACCACTTCGACATTTCGCTGGCCATGTTCACGCACGTCGGTGCGGCGGCGCCGGGCAAGGTCACCGCCATCGACACGCACTGGATCTGGCAGGACGGCCAGCGCCTGACCAAAGAGCCGCTGCGGATCCGCGACGGCAAGGTGCGCGTGCCGTCCCGCCCGGGCCTGGGCATCGAAATCGACATGGATGAAGTGGAGAAAGCCCACCAGGCTTACCGGAACCTCGGCCTGGGCGCGCGCGACGATGCCGTCGCGATGCAATTCCTGATGCCAGGCTGGGCCTTCGACAACAAACGGCCCTGCCTGGTGCGCTGAAGCGCGCGTTTAGAAGGAACGGACCAGGCTGACCGACAGGGTGCGGCCGCGGCCAGCGAAGTAGGATGCCGGATCCTTGTAGCTGGTCGACTGCGGATAGTAGCCGACGTACTGGCGGTCGGTCAGGTTCTCGATGCCGACGCCGACCTTGCCCCACGGGGAGTCATAGCTGGCGGCCAGGTCGAACAGGGTGTAGCCGTTGAAGTGCTCTTCCAGGTTCGAGGTGCCGACGGTGCGGCCGACGTTGATGTCGCGGTCGAACAGCTTGGTGCCTTGCAGGCGCAGGCTGGCCTTTGGCATGAATTGCCAGTTGGCGCCGGCCACCAGCTTGTCCGGGCCTTGCGAGCGCGCGCCCAGTTCCACGTCCATCGGCGCACCGGCCGTGGTGGCCGTCTTGCCCATGGTGCGCGCGAAGCTGCCGAAGGCCGACAGTTCTTTCGAAGCGCGCAGTTCGCCCGACACTTCCCAGCCGCGCACGGTGGTCGGCACGCGGTCCAGCTGGCCGATGCCGGCGGAGTTGATGCGCAGCGCGGTGCCGAGCTTGGAGCGCGAATCGTAGAACGAGCCGCCCACGCTGCCCATGGCGCCGCGCCAGTTCACGCCGATTTCGTTGTTGCGGGTGATCACCGGTTCCATGTCGAACAGGGTCGACACCGACTGGCCCGGCTTGTTCACGGCGCGCAGCACCAGGCCGACGTCCGGCAGGCCGAAGCCTTCGGCGCTGGAAATGAAGGCCGACCAGTTCGGGCTGAAGCGCCACACGGCGCCGATGTTCTTCACGTTCTTGGTGAAGGAGCGCTCGCCGCCCTGCACCAGGCGGCTGCCATAGGCGGCCAGGGTGGTGTAGGTATCGACGTTCAGCTTGGCGTCTTCATGGCGCAGGCCGCCGCGCACGGTCAGCGGGCCGATCTCGTATTCGAGCTGGCCAAATGGCGCCACCGAAGTGAAGTCCAGGGTTGGCACCCAGGTGCGGCCGGTGCCGGCCAGCCATTGCTTGGTACGGTCGCGCAGGTAGTCCAGGCCGGCGGTGAATTCCAGGCCCTTGACCAGGGTATCCGGGCGCACGTAGGTCAGCTTGGCGCCGTATTTGTCGGCAACCACTTCGGACTGGTCGTACAGGCTGCCTTTCGGGGCGATCGCCACGTCCTGGAAGGTGGACGTATTGGTGGCGCCATACAGCGAGGCGAAATCCTGCTTGAACAGCTGGGCATTGAAGCTGCCGCCCAGCAGGTCGTTGTGGCGGTATTCCAGGCTGGTGGTCTCGACCTTGTTGCGCGGCGGGTTGCCAGGCGGCGTGCCCGGGGTGGCGCTGGTCGGGGTGCCGGTGGCGAAGTTGGCGCCAACCGGCTTGTAATCGCCATCGCCTTCCATGCGGAAGCGGTTGACGGTCAGCTGCAGGCGCTGGCTGCCGAAATTCTTGCCGATCTTGAAGAACAGGTCGCTGCCTTCGGAATCCATGGTGTCGCCCTGTACCGCTTCGATGCCGAGCGGACGGCCTTTGCCGTCATAGGACAGGCCGCGCTGCTGGATGCTGCCGAAGGCCAGCAGGTCGAAGTCGCCCGACTTGTGCTGCAGCGTGTAGCCGGTCTTCCAGTCCAGGCTGTCGTGCCGCAGCTGGGACGACAGGCGCACATTGACGGCATGGCTGGTGCCGTCGGCCTTGGGCGACTTGGTGATGTAGTTGACGATGCCGCCGGTGGCGCCCATGCCCTGCATGGCCGATGCGCCGTTGATCACTTCCACCCGTTCGATGATGGCGGTGTCGGTCACGTAGCCTTCGCGCATGCCGGCGCGCAGCGGGTTCGATTGCGGTACGCCATCCAGCAGGATCAGGGTCTGGCGGCCGCGCAGCGATTCGCCGGTGGAGCTCATTTTCTGCCGGCTAGGGGCGTAGCCCGGGATATAGGTCGCCAGCGCGGCGCTGGGATCATCGGCCAGCAGATATTGCGTTTCAAGCTCGCGTTGCGAAATGACGCTGACCGCGCCCGGGATCTTGTCCACGCTCTTGCTGTTGCGGGTTGCCGTGACGACCACTTCCTTCATCGATTCCTCGGCGGTTTGCGCCATGGCGGCGCCGCCGGACAGGGCCAGGCAGGCCAGGGCCACGGCACGGGTGAGGGGATTCAGCGTGGTCATACAGTCACTCCTAAACAGAAAGATACAAAAGAAAGCAGCAATGATAATCATTCTCATTTATAATTTCAAACAATTTATTGCTGATGTCTAAAAAATGCTGACCGGTTTGCTGCGCGCACGTTTGCGCGATATCCACCTCTACGTCTCGCTGGTGTTCGGGGCGATTTTCGTCATGGCCGGGCTGACCGGGGTGGCGCTGGCGTGGATGCACGAACTTGACGGCGCGCTCAACCCCACGCTGCTGCATTCGCGCGCCGCGGCCGGGCAGGCAGCCATGGCGCCGACGCCGGCCGAGGTGCAGGCCGTGGTCGATCGCCTGGCCGCCGCGCCAGGCTATGGCAAACCCACGCAACTGATGCTGCCGCACGCCGCCGACGACGTGTACGTGGCCTGGTACCGCCAGCGCGCCAGGGACAAGGGCAGTTTCGGCATGGACGTGTCGCGCCAGGTCATGCTGGACCGCCACTCGCTGGCGATCCTCGGCGAGCGCAACTGGGGCGAGTTCGGCCTGTCGCGCCCCTTGCTGATGCCGACCCTGTTCCATGTGCACCGCTACCTGTTTGCCGGCGAGGTCGGCAAGACGGTGATCGGCATCAGCGGGCTGCTGCTGACCCTGACGTCGCTGCTGGGCCTGGTGCTCTGGTGGCCGAAACACAGCCTGGCCAGCCTGCGCAAGGCGCTGACCGTGCGCGGCACGCCCACGTCGCGCCAGTTCAATTACAGCCTGCACCGCGCGGCGGGGTTTTTCATGACGCCGGTACTGGCCGTGCTGGGCTTTACCGGCCTGGCGATGAACTTGCCGGACTGGGTGCGGCCGGTGGTGGGCGCAGTGGCGACACTGGAGCCGAACGCCAAGCTGGCCAACGGCCCCGCCGAGGGGCGCAAGCCGGTCAGCGTGGCCGCCGCGCTGGAAGCGGCGCAGCAGCGCGTGCCGCAGGGCCGCCTGTCGCGCGTATCGCTCGGCACGGCCAAGGCACCGTACGAAATCCGCATGCGCCAGCCGGGCGAAGTGCGCCAGGGCGACGGCCTGACCCGCGTCAGCGTCGACGCTTTCAGCGGCGCCGTGCTGCGCGTGCGCGACCCGTTGACGGCGGCTGCCGGCGACACCTTCTTCAACTGGCAGTTCCCGCTGCACACCGGCGAAGCCTTCGGCCTTGCGGGCCGGGTACTGGTGTCGGTCAGCGGCCTGGCGCCGCTGCTGTTCATGGTGACCGGCCTGGTATTGTGGCTGGGACGCCGCGCCATGCACCGCCGCGCACTGGCGGCCGCGGCAGCGGCCGCGGTGCCGCCGCCGCGCAAGGCTGTTGCGGCGTAGTATCGTCCGACGCGGCGGCCGTTGGCCCGCTAGTATTGCGTTCATCTCCCCCTAACAACAAGAAGGCGAGGGTGTGTGATGAAACGCTGCTTATGGCTGGCGGCCCTGTTGCCGCATGCGGCGCTGGCGCAACAGGCGCCGGCGCCATCCCTGACCACCACCGCCGCTTTTGCCAGCCAGTATGTTTCGCGCGGCATACGGCAAACCTGGGACAAGCCGGCGCTACAGCTCGGCATCGATTATGTCCACCCCAGCGGCTTGATTGCCGGCACCTGGGCTTCCAACGTCAGTGACAAGTTCATTGAAGACGCGAAAATCGAATGGGACTTGTACGCCGGCTACGCGGCCAGCGCGGGCGACATCGGCTATAGCGTCATCCTGTACCAATACCTGTACCCGGGCGCCAGGGTCAGCGCCACCGATACCACCTTCAATTACACCGAGTTGTCGCTGGGCCTGACGTACAAGGCCACTTACGTCAAGTACAACTACACGGTCAGCCCGCATTTCTTCGGCATCACGCATGGGCGCGGCACGCGCTACCTCGACGTCGGCCTGAACCTGGACCTGGGCAGCGGCTACACGCTCAACCTGCATGCGGGCGACGCCCGCCTGGGCGGCGCCGGCAACCGCATCTGGGATTGGCGCGACGCCAAGGCCGGTGTGACCAAGGCGCTGGACGGCGGCTGGTCGATTGCGGCGGCCGTGACGCGCGGCTGGGGCGCGACCGGGGTGTACCGCGAATACACCAGCGGCGTGCCCGATGCCAGCGGACGGCTGGCGTATTCGAACGCGGAAAAAGCCACCTTCATCCTGACCGTTGCCAAGACTTTCTGAGGAGCGCGACATGCTGGCGAACCTCTCGCTGAATGCCAAGATCAATACGGCGGCCACGCTGCTGGTTGTGCTCAGCCTGGCCGTCACCGCCACCGTCACCGGCATCAAGAGCAGCCGCGAAGCCGAGCAGACCACCATGCACCTGGCCCGCGTCCAGGCGCAGGGGGCGGCGGCGGCGCTGCAATCGCGCATCGGCCGCAACCTGGCCGCCATCATCGAGATGGGGGCGGTGCAGCGTGCCACGCGCGGCGCCAACCTGGCGCTGTCGCGCGAGCAGACCGGGGCCATCACCAAGGCGACCCTGCTCGGCTCGGAGGACCTGGTGGGCGCCGCCGTCACCTGGGAACCCGATGCGCTGGACGCCAGGGATGCCGAATATGCGGGCAAGGGCCCCGAGTTCGATGCCAGCGGGCGCTATATGCCGTACTACACGCGCGCGGCAGGCGGCGCGGTCAATGTGGAGCCCATCGTGTTCGATCCCAAGCCGGGCGCCAACGACTGGTACGACATCCCCAAGCGCACCGGCAAGGTGTTCTTCACCGAACCGTACGCCTATCCGGTGCAGGGCAAGGATGTGCCGATGGCGTCGCTGGTGGCGCCGATCATGATCGATGGCCAGTTCCGCGGCACGGCCAGCGCCGACTTCATGCTGACGCGCCTGGGCGACATCCTGGCGGACATGAAGACCATCGAGGGCGGCCGCCTGTCGCTGGTGTCGGCCGGCGGGCTGTATGCCAGCAACCCCGATCCGGCGCTGCTGGGCAAACAGGCCAGCGACATCCCGGCGGCGGGCCTGGACGCGATCCGCGCCGGCCAGCCCTACGCCTATACCGACCAGCAGGACATGGTGCATTTGCTGCAGCCGCTGCTGCTGCATCCCGATATCGCCCCCTGGGCCGTGAAGATGAGCTTCCCGCACGCGGTGGCGACGGCGGCCGCGCGCGAGCTGCTGACCTATACGCTGCTGGTGTCGCTGCTGTGCGCCGTGGCCGCCAGCCTGGTGCTGGTCACGGTCCTGAACCGCCTGATGCGGCCCTTGCGCGCACTGGGCGATGCCATGACGGGCATGGCCAGCGGCGACGCGGACCTGGGGGCGCGCCTGGAGGTGCGCGGCAACGATGAATTGGCGGCCATCGGCGGCGGCTTCAACGCCTTCGTGGCGAAGATCCATTCGGTGCTGGCGCGCGTGCGCGAATCGTCCGACAGCGTGGCCACCGCCAGCACGCAGATCCGCCAGGGCAATGCCGACCTGTCGGCGCGCACCGAACAGCAAGCCAGCGCCTTGCAGCAGACCGCGGCGACCATGGAGCAGCTCACCAGCACCGTGCGCCAGAATGCCGACAATGCGCAGCAGGCCAACCAGCTGGCGGCGCGCGCGTCCGAAGTGGCATCGCGCGGCGGCGCCGTGGTGAGCCAGGTGGTCGACACCATGGCCTCGATCAACCATTCCTCGCGCAAGGTGGTGGACATCATTTCGGTGATCGACGGCATCGCGTTCCAGACCAATATCCTGGCCTTGAACGCGGCGGTGGAAGCGGCGCGCGCGGGCGAGCAGGGACGCGGTTTCGCCGTGGTGGCCAGCGAGGTGCGCAACCTGGCCCAGCGCAGCGCGGCGGCGGCCAGGGAAATCAAGGAATTGATCGGCAACTCGGTGGGCGAGGTGGAGGCCGGCAGTGCCCTGGTGGCGCAGGCCGGCACCACGATGGACGAAGTGGTGGCCAGCGTGCGGCGCGTGAGCGAGATCGTCGGCGAGATCAGCGCCGCCAGTGGCGAGCAAAGCAATGGCATCGTCCAGGTCAACCAGGCGATCACCCAGATGGATGGGGTGACGCAGCAGAATGCCGCCCTGGTCGAACAGGCTGCCGCCGCGGCGGAAAGCTTGCAGCAGCAAGCGGCTACGCTGGTGGCGCTGGTGGGCGAGTTCCGGCTGGGCCAGGCCACGGCCGGGCGCGCCCTGACAGTGCGCCCCGATGCGCCCGCCGGTGCTAGTCTGGCCCTTTCCGACAGGAGGCCGAGATGAACCAGCAACAATACCAAAGCTGTATCGAAGCGTGCAACGATTGCGCCGCCGCTTGCGACCATTGCGCCGCCAGCTGCCTGCAGGAGCAGGATGTGGCCAGCCTGGCCCACTGCATCGCGACCGACATCGATTGCGCCCAGGTGTGCCGCCTGTGCGCCAGCCTGATGCAGCGCGGCAGCAACCTGGCAGCGACCCTGTGCAATGCCTGCGCCGACATTTGCGACGCTTGCGCCGATGAGTGCGAACAGCATGCGCACGAGCATTGCAAGGATTGCGCCATCGCCTGCCGCCGCTGCGCCGGCGAATGCCGCAGCATGGCCGGCGTGGCGGCCACCCAGGTGCGGCCGGCGGCCATCCCGTCCCGCCATTAAGGGCGTGCGGCCGGGCGCCGCGACGCCGGCTCAAGTCGTGCCGTTGTGGCTCAGGGGTTTGGCACGCGGCGCCGGTGCGGGGCGGATGCCTTCACGCACAGCGAGAATGCGCTCCGCGCCGACGGTATTGACCGCAAAGCCATTGCGGCCGGCCGCCTTCACGCAGTACAGCGCCTGGTCGGCGGCCAGCATGACTTTTTCCACGTTGGCCGGCAGTTCGGTGGTCAGGGCGATGCCGATGCTGGCGGTGACGGTGAGCGGTTTGCCGTTGACGTTGAACGGGGCTTGCATCGCCGCCACGATCTTTTGCCCCAGCAGGTTGACGTCGTGCCCGGTCTCCAGGTGTTCGTACACGATCACGAATTCGTCGCCCGCGATGCGCGCCACGGTATCGGTGCTGCGCACGGCCTTGCGCAAACGGTCGGCAAACTGCACCAGCACCGCGTCGCCGGCCGGGTGGCCGAAGGTATCGTTGATGGTCTTGAAGTGGTCGATGTCGAGCACGGCCAGGCCGATCTGCTGGCCGCCGCGGATGGCGCGCTTCAGGGCCTGCGGGAAGAATTCGTCGAACATGCGGCGGTTGTGGGCGCCGGTCAGGGCGTCGGTGCTGGCCAGGTGCTGCAGGTTGCGTTCGGCCATCTGCTGCTGGCGTGCCACTTGGTAGAAGGCGCGGCTCAGGTGGCCGAATTCGTCGGGCCGGCCGCTGTTGAATTGTTCGATATCGACTTCGTCGCGGCCAAAGGCGCGCACCTGGCGGTACAGCCGGTACAGCGGGGCCAGCAGGGCACGCAGCAGCAGCCAGGCCAGCAAGCCGGCCGCCAGCGCCACCACCGAAGCGGCCGCCACGGCGCGCCAGCGCAGGGTCGCCATGGCGGAAAACACGTCGCTGATGGGGAGGGCGACCGCCAGCGTCCAGTCGGCCTTTTGCAGGCGTTTGTGGGCCAGCAGCACCGGCTTGCCGCCGTCGCGCAGGTCGTCGCGCCAGCCCTCGGGATGGGACAGCACGGTGCGCTCGAGGGTGCCGGCGCCGGCATGGTTGCCCAGCACGCGGCCCGGCTCCGGGTGGTAGAGGGTGGTGCCGTCCGCCGTCACGATGAACAGGTAGCCTTTGGATTGGCCGCGCATGGCTTGCAGCTGGCCGGCAAAGGCGGGCCGCTGCAAATCGATGGTGCCGACCAGGATGTAATCGATGCGGCCGTCGCGTGCCAGCACCGGTTGCGTCACCGCCAGCACCGGGCGGCCGGACAATACGCTGCGGAAGGGCGCCGACACGATGCCTTCCTGCGCCGCCAGCGTATCGCGGAAATACTGGCGGTTCTTACTGTTGAGCTTGCCGACCATGCGGCGGTCCTGCAGGTTGGCGATCAGCTTGCCGTCCGCGCCAAAGGCGGTGACGTTGAAAAATTCGTCGCGCAAGCCGCCGCGCAATTCGAGTTGGGCCTGGATCTTGTGGTGGGCCAGCGGTTCGGCTTGCAGGCTCTCGGCCAGCACGCGCAGCACTTGCTGTTTGGAGGCGATGTCGCGGTCGAGATAGGCGGCCGCGCTCGACAGCATGGCCATTTCCTGGGCCCCGAGTACCTTGCGCATTTCATGTTCGGCCACCAGCAGCGAAGCGCCGCCGACCAGCATGGAGGCGAGCATGACCATCAGCACCAGCAGGGCCGTGACCTTGAACTTGAACGTCTGGAAGGTGGGAATTTGGCGCACAACCATCTCCTGTCGGGAGCATGCAAAGGCGAAGGTTGGGCCAGAAGGAAAAGTTGCGCATGGGTAAGGCGCAACGCAAGTATAGAACAAGGGCACAGCAAGCGCTACCGCTGGGTGGTGGGTGTTGCTAAGGGGCAACTCAGCCGTATCCGGGAAGCGATGGTTCCATGTTAACATCGCCGCCTCATCAGACGGCCGGAGACCCCAGTGCAGCACCCGATTCGCTTTTACGACAAACCCGCCGGCGGCTTCGGTTCGCTGCACGGCACCGCCCAGGCATTGCGCAGCCATGGTGGCTTGCCGGCCCTGAAAGTCTTGCCAAAGCTGAACCAGCCGGGCGGGGTCGATTGTCCGGGCTGCGCCTATCCCGACTCGCCCAAGGACAAGGCGGTGGATTTCTGCGAGCAGGGCGCCTGGGCCATTGCGCATGAGGCCACGCCGCGCCGGGCCACGCCCGAATTCTTTGCCGCCACCCCGCTGGCCGCGCTGCGCGGCCGCGCCGAATGGGAGCTGGAAGGCTTGGGCCGCCTGACTGCGCCGATGCTGTATGACCGGGCCAGCGACACCTACCGTGAAATCGCCTGGGATGATGCCTTGCAACTGGCCGCCGACAGCTTGCGCGCGCTCGATGGGCCGCAGCGGGCGGTGTTTTACGCCTCCGGCCGCAGCAGCAACGAGGCGGCCTTCCCCTACCAATTGTTCGCGCGCGCCTTCGGCACCAACAACTTGCCCGATTCGTCGAACTATTGCCACGAATCGTCGGGCATGGCGCTCGGCGCGTCGCTGGGGGTGGGCAAGGCCACCATCACGCGCGAAGATTTCGAACAAGCCGAGGCCATCTTCGTGTTCGGCCAGAACCCGGCCACCAACCATCCGCGCATGCTGGGCGATTTGCGCGAAGCGGCGCGGCGCGGTTGCCGCATTGTGGCCTTCAACCCCATGCTGGAACCGGGCTTGCGCGGTTTCGCCGACCCGCAGTCGCCGCTGGAGACCCTGACCGGCCGCGGCACGCGCATCGCCAGCGAGTACTTCCAGGTGCGCGTGGGGGGCGACCTGGCCGCCATCACCGGCATGTGCAAGGCCGTGCTGGAAGCGGAGCAGGCCGGCGCCAAAGTGCTGGACCATGACTTCATCACCCGCCACACCAGCGGCTTCGAAGCCTTCGCGGCCACCGTGGCTGCGCAGCCGTGGCAGCAGGTGGAACAGGATAGCGGGCTGTCGCGCAGCCAGATCGAACAGGCGGCCGCGGTGTACATGACTTCCAATGCCACCATCGCCACCTGGTGCATGGGCTTGACGCAGCACGAATATGCGATCGAGACCATCCGCATGCTGGTCAACCTGATGCTCTTGCGCGGCAATGTGGGCAAGCCCGGGGCGGGGCTGATGCCAGTGCGCGGCCATTCCAATGTGCAGGGCGACCGCACCGTCGGCGTGACCAACCGGCCGAAGAAGGAGTGGCTGCAAGGCTTGCAGCGCGTGTTCGGCTTCACGCCGCCGGCGGCGCCGGGGCTGGACGCGGTGGCGGCCATCGAAGGCATGCTGGACGGTTCGGTGCATGCCTTCCTGGGCCTGGGCGGCAATTTCGCCGTGGCCGGGCCGGATACGCCGCGCGTGCTGCAAGCAATGGAAGGCTTGCGCCTGACGGTGCACATCGCGACCAAACTGAACCGTACCCACCTGCATCCGGGCCAGGTCGGCCTGCTGCTGCCTTGCCTCAGCCGCACCGAGCGCGATGAGCAGGCTGGCGGCACCCAGTTCGTCAGCGTGGAGGATACGGCCAGCATGGTGCACGCCTCCGCCGGGCGCGGCGAACCGGCCAGCCCCAAGCTGCGCTCGGAACCGCAGATCGTGACCGAGCTGGCGCGGCGTACGCTGGCCGGGCCGGCGGCGCCGCCGATCGACTGGCAAGCCATGGGCAGCGACTACAGCGTCACGCGCGCCCTGATCGAACAGGTGGCGCACACCGCGGTGGCGGGCTTCGAGCAATACAATGCGCGCATCGCGCAGCCGCGCGGCTTCCATCTGCCCAACACGGCCCGCCTGCGCGACTGGCGCACCGCCAGCGGCAAGGCCGAATTCAGCGCCGTCGCGCTGCCGCAGGACACCATCATGCGCCGTGCCCGCGCCGCCTTCGGCGGGCAGGTGCTGTGCCTGGCCACGGTGCGTGCGCACCGCCAGTACAACACCACGGTGTACCGCGACAGCACGGGCGAAGTGGACCGTTACCGCGGCGTGCACCACACGCGCAAAGTCCTGTTCATTGCCGAAGCCACCATGGCCCGCCTGGGTTTGCGCGACGGGCAGATGGTGGACGTGCATGCCGCCGCGCCGGACGGCATTGCGCGCAGCTGCCGCGGCTACCGCCTGGTGCGCTACGACGTGCCGGAAGGCGACGTGTTCGGCTATTTCCCGGAGTTGACGCCGCTGGTGCCGCCCAGCCTGGTGGCCCGCGGTTCGGCCACCCCCGCCTTCAAGGAAGTGCCGGTGCTGCTCACGCCTGCGGAATGATCGGTTCTTCGTGGTGCATCGGCGCATCGAGTGGAATGGTGATGCGGACCGTGGTGCCGACGCCGGGCATGCTGTCGACGTGGATCTTGCCACCCAGGATGGTGGTGACGATGTTGTGCACGATGTTCAGCCCCAGCCCGGAACTGCCTTCGCTCATGCGGGTGGTGAAGAACGGGTCGAAGATGCGGTTCAGGTTGGCCGACGCGATACCGGCGCCATCGTCGCTGATGATGATCTCGGCCTGGTCGCCGTCCGGCACCGGCACCGTGATCGACAGGCGGCCGTGGTCGCGCCCCCGGAACCCGTGCTCGAGGGCGTTGGTGACCAGGGCGGCCAGCACCTGGCCAAGCGGACCGGGATAGCTGTCCATGCCCACCAGCGGCGCCAGGTCCACCGTCACCTCATAGGGCAGCTTGCGCAGCACCGGTGACAGGGTATTCATGTTTTCCTGGATCACGGCGCCCAGGTCGAATTTACGGCGCTGCGAGCTGGCGCGGTCCACCGCCACCTGCTTGAAACTGGAGACCAGCGCCGCGGCGCGATCGATATTGCGCGTCAACAGTTCGCCAATGCCCTCGGCGTCTTCCAGGAATTTGCCCATGTCCGAGCGCCGCAGACCGCCCTCGTAGCGGATCGCCAGGTCGCGCACCTTGTCGTTCAGGGTGCTGGCGGCAACCATGCTGTTGCCGATCGGCGTGTTCAGTTCGTGCGCGATGCCGGCCACCATCGAACCCAGGGCTGCCAGCCGCTCGCTGCGGGCCAATTCATCCTGGGCGTGGCGCACCGCTTCCGTGCGCTCGGCCACGCGCCGTTCCAGCGATTCATTGAGTGCGGCCAGTTTCTGGTACAGCACGGCCTTTTCCGCCAGCCCGGCCAGGATGTTTTCCCGCATCTCGTTGATCTTGTCGGCCAGCAGGTCCAACTCCGTATTGCCGCCATGCTGCAGCCGCAACGGCGCGCTGCCCAGGTTGTCGATCTTCAGGCGCCCGACATAGTCGCTCAATTGCTGCAGCGGCTTGCCGAGCAGGTGGCGCACCACCAGCAGGAAAATGAACCACAAGGCCAGGGTCTTGATCACCGAATTCACCAGGATCAGGAAGAAACCGTATTCCACCTGGCTGACCACGATGCGCCGGTTGGAATAGACGGTCCACTTGCCGATCTGCTGCAGGCTGCCATTCTCCATCGCGTAAGCAATGGGGAATTCGCGGCTGATGATCTGGCCGAGCAAGCCGTCGTCGCGCAGCGGCGGCACCAGCCTGCCGTCGGGCAGGACGTGCATGCGTTTGCCCTGTTCGTCGAGTACGGTGCCAACGGCACGCACCAGCTTGCCCTGTTCATCCACCACCTTGATACCGACCACAATGGGCAATTCTTTCATGCCGGACAGTATGCCGCGCATGATGTCGTCATTGAAGCGCCACATGGCGTCGGCGATACCGGGGCCAAAAGTGTGCTGCATCGCTTCGATTTCGCTTTCGACGCGGGTGCGCGTGTGCTTGTATTCGGCGGTGAGTTGCACCACCGTGACCACCACCGTCACCATGAAGTAGCAACCGAAGATGATGCGCAACAGGCGGGTGGCGATCGAGCGGCTCATTTGACCCCTCACTTGGCTGCGTCTAGGCAAGTATAAACTTCGCGCTCACTTGCGTTTAACTATTTCCTGTGCCTGTTGCTGAGAAACCATAGGATGCCCTTGCCTAGCCATCTGCTAGCCCCCCAGGCCCCGCGCTTGCGGGATTTTTCGACAATGTTGCCGAATTGCGGCGCAAGCCTGATACTGGAACGCTCCATAACAGGCAGGGATGGCCATGAGCAAATTTCATCATATTACGCACTACGGTGAACTCGTCATGCCGGGCACCACGGCAAGCGGCGAACTGCCCGACGACTTCACCATGAACTCCCCGGTCGGCATTGCGCGCGACCATTACGACCACGTGTGGGTTTGCGACACCGGCAACAGCCGCCTGCTGGTGTTCAGCGCGGACCTGGACCGGCTGCTGCACGTGATCGACACGCCGGGCGAAGGCAGCGCGCAGGCGCGCCGTCTGCTGATGCCTTTCCATCTGTGCCCGCATCCGGAGCAGGACCTGATGTACTGCACCGACATGGGCAATGGCCGGGTGGTGGTGTTCGAGTACGACGAGCACTCGATCGATTTCCAGTTCGCCTTCGGCGACGCGGCCGACGGCATCAACGGCAAAGGCTTTGTGCCCTTGAGCGACCCGAATGGCATCGCCATCGTCAAGGAAGCCAGCGGCGAGCACTTCGTCTACGTGTGCGACGAGTTTTTCCACACCAAGGACGATGACCGCAGCCGCTGCGTCAAATTCACCCCGGATGGCAAGTTCGTGCTGCAATTCCGCACCGTCGACGATGCCAACAGCGTGCATGACTTGCTGTGGCCGCAGGGCCTGGCCTCCGATTCGCACGGCTGCCTGTACCTGGCCAATACCGGTCACTACGAAGTGCTGAAGATAGATACCGCCTGGCCGATCAAGAATGAACGGGTGCAGTGCCCGGGCGAGACCTCGCTGCTGCACAGCTTCGGCAACCCGGCCGGCATCGGCAAATTCAACGTCATGCGCTCGGTGTGCGTGATCAACGACCGCATTTTCGTGCCGGGCCAGGTGGAGGATTCGATCACGGTCTATGACACCGATGGCAAGCTGCTGACGGTGGTGGAAGGCATGCTGCCATTGTGGAACCACAAGCCGGACGTGGTGCATTCGATTTCCGACCTGGTGTACGGCGCGCTGGAAGACGCGGTATTCGTCGGTCCCTACCAGATTTGCGCGGCAGCCGATGCCAACGTGTACTACGTGACCGAGCCGTTCGCCTCCACCGTGCTGAAAATGCGCATCGCCCCGGACCGCGATGGCGGCGACCAGGATGCCATCCTGCTCGATGCGGTCGGCCACCGGCGCGACAACCAGACGGTGCATGCCGCCACCTCGCAGTTCAACTGCATGACGGCGGTGATTGGCGTCGACCCCAAGCGCGCCGGCAGCGGCAGCCTGCCGCAGTCGAACTGGATCGACAGCTGGGCCAGCGCGACGGCCAATATCTATAAGTACTGGTATGACCAGCTGAAGCACCATGCCCGCATCGATCCGCTGGTGGGGGCCGCCACCTCGTCCTACAACATCGACTCCGGCAACTGGTGCATGAAGACCTTCGACACCGCGGCCGACCCGATCGCCCAGCTGCAGGACAAGATGCGCGGCTTCTTCATGCCGGGCGGGCTGGCGATGGCGGTGTATTACCCGTCGCAGCCCTTGCTGGGACAGATCTGCCCGGGCACGCCGCTCGTGTTTGTCACCAACTTCAACGCCTGCACGGTGTCGATGTTCCAGTTCGGGCCCAATGGCCACCTGCTCAATTACGGCTTGCCGTTCGGCCGCGAAGGCCTGGGCGGCGATGGCACGCTGAAGGCGCCGCAAGGGCTGGAAGTAAACAGCCATGGCGAAATCTATATCGCCGATTCGCTGAATAACCGCATTTCCATGTGGCAGCTGCAGCCCTCCGGCCTGGTGTCCTTCGTCAAGAATTTCCAGTGGACGGAAAACGGCCAGCCGCTGGCTACTTTCGCCCCCTGCGACGTGTCGATCGATGCCCAGGACCGCGTCTTCGTATGCGACCAGTTCAACAATTGCATCCGCGTCTTCGACCGGGCCGGCAACAGCCTGTGGAGCTACGGCCGCGCCGGCTATTGCGACGACCTGGAACAGGACGCCGACAAGTTTTACCTGCCGGCCAGCCTGTGCGTGGACCAGGAAGGGCACCTGATCGTCAACGACCTGGTCAACCGGGCTTTGAAAATCTTCCGTATTGGCGAGGACACGCTAGAATACGTAACTGGAGAGCTAGTATTTAAAAAGTATCCCGAAGTCGGCGGCGTGTGGATGCCGTTCTTTATTTATGCGCGCGACCGGCGCGTGTACGTGCCCGACACCACCTTCAACGTCGTCAATATCTACGCCTACCAGCTGGAGTGACGGAGGTGTGCCATGTGGCGGGTTTTGTTGGCTGCGCAGTTGGCGCTCATGCTGCTGTACGGAGCCGCGCAGGCGGCCGACAAGAAAACCTACTCCATCGGCGTCGAGGATTACAAGAACTGGCTGCCGTACTCGGAAGTGAAAAACGGCGTGTACGGCGGCCTGGGCAAGGATATCCTCGATGCCTTCGCCCGCCACATGGGCTACACCTTCACCTATGAAGTCTATCCGCTGAAGCGGCGCGACCGCCTGTTCGTGGAAGGCCAGGTCGACCTGGCTTTCCCCGACAACCCGAACTGGGTGGTGGACATGAAACGCGAGCTGAAAATCAGCTACGCGCCAATGCTGGAATTCACCGACGGGGTGCTGGTGCGCCCTGAGAACGTCGGGCGCGGCGTAGGCCAGCTGAAAACCCTGGGCATCCCGCTCGGGTTCACGCCTTATCCCTACCAGCAATTGATGTCGGCCGGCGCCTTGCGCATCGAGGAAACCGCCGATTACGACGCGCTCTACGAAAAACTGATCATGCGCCGCGTCGACGGGGCCTACATGAATACCCGCATCGCCCGCCATTACTGGATCAAGGTCCGCAAACTGCCCCACGTGCCGGTCCTGTACGACCCGGACTTGCCGCACGCCTCAGGCCAGTGGTATCTGTCGTCGCACAAATACCCGAAGGTGGTGGAACAGTTCCGCCGCTTCATGCAGACCAACCGGGCCGAAGTGGAGGAGCTGAAACGCAAGTACGGCTTCAACTCCGCCGAGGACCAATAGCTACGCCGCCTTCAGTCCCAGTACCTCGATCGGTTCAATGCCCGGTGCGGCCGCAAACAATTCCGGCGCCTGCGCCATCAGCGCCTGAGCGATCGAACCGTTCAGGTGGGCCTGGCGCGCCTCTTCGGTTTCGAAGGCGTCGAATACGCCGAACACGCGCTCGGACAGGCGCAGTGCAAACCAGTATCTGGTACCGGGTTCCTGCTTTGCCAGCGACAGGCCGGTGTGCAGGAAGTCGGCGACGGCGGCTTCCTTGCCGGGTTTTGCTTCGAAACGGGCGAACAGTGCGTACTTGATCATGGTTATCTCCTTGGTTGCTTGATCGCGGATGCGATGGGAGGCACTTTACAGGCCGGGCCCATGCCGTTAAATTGGCGAGATTGACATCTTTGGTAGCGATCGCGCCATGCGAATTACCGTGCTCGCGCTGGACAGCGTGTTCGACACCGGGCTATCAGCCGTGCTGGATGCCTTTGCCACGGCCAATGAGCTGGCGCCGATGCTGGGAACGCCGCAGCCGCATTTCGACGTAACGCTGGCGGGCTTGCGTCCCACGGTTCGCAGTGCGCAGGGCATGCAGTTGCCGGTGGTGCCGCTGGCGCTGCCCGCGGCTGCGGGGCAATTGCCGGACCTGGTGGTGCTGCCGGCCATCGGGCACAAGATGCCTGATGCCCTGGCAGCTGCGTTGGCGACGGCTGAAGTAGCCGAAGCGACCGCCGCGCTGCGTGCGCTGGCGGGCCAGGGTGTACGCATCGCCGCGGCCTGCATCGGCACTTTCGTGCTGGCGGAAAGCGGCTTGCTCGATGGCGAGGAGGCAACCACCACTTGGTGGCTCACGCCCATGTTCCGCCAGCGTTATCCGCTGGTGCGGCTGGATGCGCAGCGCATGGTGGTGGCATCCGGACAGTTCGTCACGGCCGGTGCGGCGCTCAGCCACCTGGACATGGCGCTGGCGCTGATCCGCCAGGCCAGTCCCGAATTGGCGGCCATGGTGGCGCGCTACCTGGTGGTCGATGCGCGACCGGCGCAATCAGCGTACGTGATTTCCGACCACCTGGCGCATGCCGATCCCCTGGTGGCGGGCTTCGACCGCTGGGTGCGGCAGCACCTGGCCCAGGGCTTCAGCCTGGAGGCGGCAGCCGCGGCGCTGGCCACCAGCAAGCGCACGCTGGCGCGACGCCTGCAGGAGGTGCTGGGCAAGACGCCCGTCAATTACGTGCAGGACTTGCGCATCGAGCGCGCCGTGCACCTGCTCAAGACCAGCGGCGAAAATGTCGACCGCATCGCCGAGCAGGTGGGCTACCGCGACGGCGTCACGCTGCGCACGCTGCTGCGGCGCAAGCTTGGCAAGGGCTTGCGCGAAATACGCGGTTAAGGCCGCGCCTTACTGCACGTTCAGCGTCACGTCATCCACGATGAAGGAAGTCGCCACGGCCGAACCTTCGATGCCTTCGAAGTAGATGCGCACGGTCTGGCCCTTGTACGCGCTCAAGTCGAAGGTGCGCTGCACGTAGCTGGAACCCTTGTTCAGGTTCGAGTAGGTGGCGAGCGTCGCCAGCAGCGTGCCGCTGCTGTTGCGCACCTGGACCTTCAAGGTATCGTAGGCGGTGGTGGTGGTGGTTTCATCGGAGCTGATCTTGAGCCAGAAGCCCAGGGTGGCGCTGGTGGCGCCCGACGGGATGCTCACCTGCTGGTACAGCGTGTCGGTGTGCGCACTGCCGTAGCCGTTCATCCATGCTTTCCAGGTGCCGGTGCGCGCCGCGACGGACGAATCGCTGGTGATCACGCCGCTGGTGGCGCTCCAATTGGTGCTGCCCGACTCGAAGCCGCCGTTCAGCACCAGTTGCTGGGCCGTGGTGTTGCTGACGCTGAAATTGACGGCCGACGACAGTGTGCTGTTGCCGGCTGCATCGAAGGCCTTGGCGGTCAGCGCATGCGTGCCATTGGAAACGCTGGTCGAATTGAAGGCGTACGACCAGGGCGAGGCGGTGTCGCTGCCTTTCAGCGCGCCGTCCACGTAGAACTCGACCTTGGTCACGCCGACATTGTCGCTGGCACTGGCGTTGAAAGTGATGGTGCCGCTGCTGCCGCTGCTCGATGCGCTGACCGTTGGCGCCACGCTGTCGCCGGAGGCTGCCTGCTGCGTCACCCAGACCGGTGCCGACCACAGGATATTGCCATCGTTCTGGGTCACCTTGGCGTAATAGAAATGGGCGCCGTTGCCCGGCGTGATGGTGGTGTTGGCGCTGTTGGCCAGCAGGGTCACGGTGCCGTTGCGGCCGGGGACGCCTTCGAAGATCTCGACGGTGGAGACCGTCTTGCCGGAAGTGCTGCTGAAGTTCGCCACCAGGTTCAAGGTGCCGCTATTGGTGAAGCGCTCGCCCATCATACGGCCGTTGGCGGTCAACACTAGCTGCGAGGTCTTGTCCATGGTTGCGAACACGCGGCGGGCGCGGATCGCGTCCATGAAACTGGCGGTGCTCAGGGCGGTGCCGTTCGGGATCAGCACGCCGGTGCGGTTGGTGTACGAGGCGCCCCAGTTGGCGCAATGGTTGTCCTGGTTGGTGCTGAAAGCCACGTGGTAGCCCGCTTCCAGCGCCTTGCGGCAGGCGCTTTCGTAATTGCTGCGCCCCGTTTCCGATTCGGTGGTATTGGTCGAGAAAGCGGACGTGTTCATCACCTCGCACAGCGCCATCGCTTCGTCGCCGTCGGCGGTATAGCCCAGCGGGGTGCCGTTGACAATGAACTGGCCGCTGGAGGAAGGGTGGTTGAACTGGCCCAGCCAGCCGCGCTGGCGCATCAGGGTGTACAAGCTGGCGTAATCGTTCTTGGCGGTCAGGGTATCGGCCAGCAGTTGGCCGGAGCTGTTGCTTTCCCATCCCAGCAACTCGTTCGCATTCAGGATGTTCATATGGCCGCCATTGCTGATGACGCCCCATTCCAGGCCGTAGATCGCCAGGAAGTTGGGATTGGCACTGTTGAAGCTCGCCGCTTCGCTCAGGCCGGACTGGTACAGGGCTTTGGCGGTGGCCGGGTCGGCGGAGGTATTGGTGGAATCCGAACCGTCGTACATGTGGTTATGTTCGGAGGCGAGCAGGAAGTCCAGGCCGCGCCCCTTGGCATAGGTGAACGCATCGGTAGGGCCGAAGGCGCCCGCTTGCGGCGCTTGCGAGCCGGTGCAACTGGCCAGGTTGCCTCCGCCATCGCTATGGTTGGTCTGGCTGTGCAGGTTGCCGAAGTAGACGGTGTAGGGCAGGGAAGAGGGGGCGGGTGCCGATGCCATCCGCACCGGCGCGCCAGCCTTGGCCTGCTGCTGGCCGATGGCGATATCCCATTCCTGCTCGTGGACTTCGCCGTCGTAGCCGGCAATGCGGCGCAGTACCGCGTCCGGGCTGGCGGACAGGCCGCGCTTCGACTCTTCCGAAATGGCGCGCAGGCGGGCCTTGTAGATGCCGGGCGGCAGGGCGTTACGGCGGTTCCTGCCAGCCCATTCGACCGTCACGTTGACGGGCTTGTCGTGCAGGCGTTCCACGCCGGTCCAGCGCTCCACCACGCTGCCGTCGGCCGCCACCACTTCCAGCACCCAGCTCACGGCTTGTACGTCCTGGACGTTGGGGAAGCTGAATTCGAGCGTGAAGCTGCGCGCCTCGTTGGCGCCAGCCGCGGCACGGTATGGCGCATGCAGGGTGGCTTCGAATTCGTGGTGGTCGGCAGTCGATGCCTGCGCGGCGCCGATGGAAGCCAGCGCAGCGGCCAGCGCAAGTTTGCGAAATGCGAAAGTCATGGTATTCCCCGTGCTGTTGTAATGCGCAAAAATATGCAGCAGCACGGTAGGCGGAACAAATATGGAAAACCTTGGCGATTAAGAGGATTGCCTTATATACCGGTTTGAAATGTCCCAAATCGGACAGATTGCGCGATTTGTCCGAATTTGTAGGGTTTATGTGACGGGGACGTCATAAATCTCCTGGCGCGGCAAGCCGCGCTTGTGGCTTTTTCGCTGCAACTTCGTCGCCAAACGTGCTGTGACAATTCGATAGACTCAAGCGCCCCTTTCATTGATAAAATAATTTCCATGTGGAAATATTTGGGGGCGGTATGATTGATTTGTTGGGGAAAGCGGTAGTGGCGGTGCTCGCAAGCACGCTGGTTGTGATGCCGGCGCTTGCAATTACAGAAAAGACGAAACCGCTGCAATACTTGAACTACTCGAACAGAATATATCCGCTCGATGGCGGCGCTTTGAAGGAGAAGATCGAGTCGGAATGTCGTACGGCGACGGTTTCCTGCACTTTTACTTTGGATAGCATTTACTGGCACGAAACCTCCACCAACTGGGACAAGTGGCGGTGGACGGGAACCAAGATCAAGACTTATCCGGCCGATCCAAATCGTGGTCGCCGCCCCGGCGGGCAGTGCCACGGCATACTTCATACACACCGACCAGCTCAATACGCCGCGTGCCATCACCAACGGTACCGGTACAATGGTGTGGCAGTGGGATAGCGATCCATTTGGTAAAGATGCGCCGAACGAGCAGCCGGCCGGCCAAGCGGCATTCGTATTTAATCAGCGCTTTCCCGGGCAGTATTTTGACAGGGAGACCAATCAACACTACAACGTGCACAGGGATTACGATCCGCAAACGGGGCGGTATGTTCAAAGTGACCCAATTGGATTACATGGCGGGATCAATACATACGGTTATGTGTCAGGGAATCCTCTCAGCTTGTCAGATCCGAGTGGCTTGTGTCCATTCTGCTTGGTCATCCCCGCCGTTTGTGCGGGCGGGGCTTGTGAGGCAGGCTTAGTGTTCATCGGTGGCGCCGGGTGGTTTGCTGCGAATCGTCCACAAAATATGTCACGAATTGAAGAGCGCCATTTTGACCGGACCTGCATCAATACCGATGATCCGTGCCGCAATCTAAAAGAAAATGCTCGCAGAGCTATTGCAGAGGCGAGAACAAGATGGCCGCAATGGAAAAAGACTCTTCGAAGCTTTATCAATTTGCACGCGATGTTCCCAACCCGGCAATGACCAATTCTCCGACTACTTGGAATAATCATGCAAAAGACTTGGACGGGCGAATTAGTAACATCTGGGCGATGATCTCCCTCGGGAGAAAGCTAGGCTGCGACATGAACAGCGAAGCAGCTGCAGCCATGACGCTACTGACTCCATCCCAACCAACAAGCCTATGAAATATTCAATCGACTTCTCGCTTTTCGACTCACCGACCGGCGCATACGGCAACGTTACCGGTGAGATTGAGATAGATCATTTACCGAAAATTGGCGACGAAATCGCGTTGCCTCGCAACGTCTGCTGTCTCAAGGTAACGCATTTGACAGAACTCGACGGCGCGACTCTGATTGGACTTGACGATATGGTTTTCGAGTCGCATTCGGCTGCCGCCGCATTTGCTGAGCGATTGGAGAATGAGGCCGGTTTGTTCTGTGTACGGTATGAAGAGTTGTAGTTAACTGGGACCAAAATAATACAACTACTTCAGGGAACTTGGAATTTAGTTGGCCGAAACTGCACATCGGGGCCAAAAGTTGAAAATCCTGCATTTTTCAACGCCGTCGCTTACAATGCCGCCCGCCGTTACTGGCTTTCCGGCCGATGTGCGTACGACTTCGCATCGGGCCAAATGCATTCGGCAATCCCATCGGACTCTCCGACCCCGACGGTCTTTGTCCTTTCTGCATCGTAATTCCTGGTGTTTGTGCTGCAGGTGGATGCGAAGTCGGCGCGGCGGCAATCGTCGGTGCCGGAGTTTACGCGCAGACAAAGAAGCCGCCTCGTGTTGAAGATCCTACTGCTGCTGCAGAACACAAAGCCTACAAGGACGCCTATCAGCAACCGCCGCCACCTGATCAAGATCCATGCGAGCGACTAAAATGGCAGCTCGCCCGCGAGAAGGCACTATTGACGGCCCGCATCGCTTGGGATGCCAAATGGGGGGCGCATCATAGCGAGGCAATTACTCAGTCGATGAACGCAATCAAAAATATCGAGGCAAAGATTAAAAATACACCAGGATGCACATCCCCATGAAGCTAAGCGAACAAGCAATCAAGGAACTGCAACAGAAATACGATTACTTGATCAATTATGAATCAAGTGATCCGACAGACCCTATTGATCCGCTTACGTATGTGGACTCTAATGGCGACAATCTCATGCATATCGCAGCGCAGCTCGGCGACGTAGAAACAATTGCATTGTTGGTTGAAGCAGGAATGGATGTAAACCGAACGGGCGACATGGGCTTGACTGCTTTGCATTACGCCTACGATGGAAAGCATCAAGCAGTAATCGACTTTCTATTGGCGCATGGTGCCTCGACCAAGATCAAGAATGATTTTGGATACTTTCCAGGGCAGTGCTGACAACGATCCTCGGAACATTACAATTACAACTACTTCCGCGATTATGATCCGCTGAAGAGGCCATGTCGGCCTACGATGACGGAAGGCTCCGGGACGCAATCGTGCTCATGGAGGAATGTGCTCAAGGAGACGATCCTGTCGCGCGCAATGGGAATTGCGCCAGCAGTATCGGTTTGCAATCTCTATCCCTTAGATGTGGAGCAGGCGAACCACTTGTTGGAACTAGCGGCAAACGGCGGCAATGCTGGCGCACATTGTTCTTAAAACAAAAAAGCCGTCCCCAACCCGCTGCTTCGCGCGCGGGTTACGGGGACGGCTTCTTTTTTAGCGGCTAAAGGAAAACCCACTGCAGCGTCAGCTGCTCAAGTTCCCGATCATCTGCTTGGTCTGGTACTTGATGATCATGCCATCAAGCAGAGCCTTGATGATGCGGCGCTCCTCGTCGGGCATATTGCTCACCGCTTCGAACTGCAGGGCCAAGTCGTCCGATGGGCCACGCTCGGCTTCGTCGAAGACCAGAATGTCCAGGCTCAGGTGCAGGACCTTGGCCAACCTCACCATACACCTACGGCGCGGCCAGCAACCGTCTGACGCAGCTCACCGGCATTCAGAACACAAGCATTGCTTCAGATGCCAACGGCAGCATCACCAACAACGGTACCGCCAGCTTCAACTACGATGCGCGAGGCCGCATGGTCTCCGCCAACACCGCAATTGGCTTAGTGAGCTACACGATCAACGTCTTCGGCCAGCGGGTGCAAAAGACCACGCCGACCGCCACCACTGTCTTCCATTACGACGGC